>JAIFKY010000175.1 GCA_020049345.1 Anaerolinea sp. | reverse complement strand
TCGTCGCTGGTGACGCTGAAATAGACATCGCCATTGGTCGCGGCGTAGGCATGTCCCTTTTCAATCAAGCCTTCGATGAACTTGATGATGTCCGGCATGGTCTTGCTGACCTGCGGGTTGGAGGTGGCGGGAAGGATGTTCAAACTGACGAGGTCTTTTGCGTAATCTTGAATATAACGCTGCGAAAGTTTGAGCGGATCCTCGCCGAGTTGTTTGGCGCGGTTGATGATCTTGTCGTCCACGTCGGTGTAGTTCATGACGTGCTTGACAGTGTAGCCGCGATATTCAAGGTAGCGGCGGATGATGTCGAAAACCAGCGCGGACATGGCGTGACCGACATGGGCGTCGTTGTAAACCGTCACACCGCACACGTACATCTTGACGAGGTTCGGTTCGAGGGTTTGGAATTCTTCCGTTTTGCGGGTGAGGGTGTTGTAGATTTTTAGCATGGCAACCTTTTTACCACAAAGGACACATGGTGTCGCAAAGGGTGGATTTTGGGAGTGACGAAAAGAATGGACTGGGAAAATCTCTCACCACAGAGATCACGGAGTTCACAGAGATTTTTAGAGGTTTTTCTCAGTGATCTCTGTGCGCTCCGTGGTTAAATCTTTTGGCAAGCCCGCAAGATTAGCCACTTCCTGGATTTTTTGCAGTTTCTTGTACGAGTCTATTTTAACCACAGATGGACGCAGATGAAAGGGATTTGCATGGGCAAAATGAAAAATGATTTTTCTTGCTGGTCGGCGGGAGCAGTGTTTTTATCGCCATCCCGCCGCTGAAAATTCTCCAGGGCTTGGATTTTTTCGATAAACGTACTATGATGTATGTGAAAGATTGCACAATCCTCCAGCCACCGTATAGCGAGAATCATGATTGACATCCAAAAAATCCAGACATTTCTGCGCGCTGCTGAAACCTCAAGCCTCTCTGAAGCGGCAAAGCAATTACACCTCACCCAGCCGGCGGTGAGTCACCAGATCAAATTGCTTGAGCAGGAATTGGGAGTTAAACTTTTCACCCGCAGCAACATTGGGCTTAAGAAGACCGAGGCGGGCGAATTGTTGCTGCCCTGGGCGCGCCGCCTGCTGCACGACATGGATGACTTGAAGGACATGATGTCAGCCACCCAGGAGGTTTTTGCCGGGGAGTTACGCATCATGTGCAGTACTTGCATTGGAAAATATATCCTGCCACAGTTGGCTGCCCGCTTCTGCCTGCGCTATCCAAAAATCAAAGCCCGCATTTTGGCATGTGGTCCGGAAAGAACAGCCCTGAGGCTGCTGGAGGGAGATGCCCACCTTGGAATTGTCAGTAAGGAGGCGGACGACAAGGGCGTGGAATCTCAGGAATTTTTCCGCGACACCATTCAATTGGTTGTGCCCGTAAATCACCGCTGGGCGGCACGGTCCTCCATCGAACCGGCAGAGCTTGTCCGTGAGCCGATTCTTCTCAGGGAGGAATCCTCGGGCACGCGCTGGGTGATGCTGGCGGAGCTTTCCAAGTTTGATATCAGCCTTGAAGATTTAAACGTTTTTCTGGAAATAGGCAGTGCAGAGGGAATCATGGAAACCATATCGAATGGCTATGGCGTTTCCTTTGTATCTGAACTGGCAAGCAGGCACTTACGGGAGTTGGGGCGGGCTGTAAGCGTGCCAGTGGAGGGACTTAACATGCAACGAACCATCTACATGGTACGCAAACGGATCAGCTCCCCCCATCGTCCCAGGGATGTTTTTTGGAGTTTTATTCACGCCCCGGAAAACTCAGATCTGTTGGGCAGGAAATAAGCCCCCAGCCCGCGGTTGGAAAGAACAGGTTACGATTCCTGCGGGACATCCTTCATCATGCAACTGGTCATGAAGAAGCTGATGACAAAACTGCAAGTCAGGCAGCCGCCCCAGAAGAACGGGGTCTCACTGATGGCAATTGTCCCAGACAGGAATAGTGTCGGAATCAGAACCAGCCCAAACAGCAGAAGCAATCCAATTGATTTTGCCAGAATTGGGTGCTTTCCGAAAACGTACTGGCAAATGGGGGAACTCTTATTTCGGGTTGAAAAACCAAGCAATGCCCCGAAAAACGTGCCGGTGAATAAAGTGACAGACATGATAATTCTCCTTGAGGTAATGAATCCGTACCTCAATTTAATGATAGCCCACCAGTGCGGGATTACCAGTGACACTTGTCACTCACGCCAGTATCGTGGTTTATGTCCGGGCATAACGATAATTTATATCCAGTAAAATTTTAGGTCAGTTTGATCCCCATTCCACTTTCACTTTTTTAAACCACAGATGGACGCAGGTGAAAGGGATTGACAGGCACAAAATAAAAATAGGGCGAAACTTGTTCGCCCTATTCACTATTCACCACTCACTATTTCCTAAATTCACTTCTTACTTTTCTTCCCGCCCTCTTCATCCACGCGACCGAAGATCATGCGCCCTGCGGCAGTTTGCAAGACCTTGGTGATATTTACATCCATGTATTCACCGATGTATTCCTTGCCATTCTCCACGACCACCATCGTGCCATCTTCCATATAGCCCACACCCTGACTATGCTCCTTGCCTTCCTGCATGATGTTGATGCGTAAAGCCTCGCCCGGCAAAACAACTGACTTGACCGCATTCGCCAGTTCGTTGATATTGAGCACGGTCACGCCCTGCAACTCGGCAATGCGGTTAAGGTTGTAATCATTCGTTAGCACGGGACTCTTGAGTTGTTTGCCCAGAACGATGAGTTTATCATCCACTTCGCGCACGCCGTCCACGTTGATGTCTGAGATACGCACGAGAACGTTGGGCAGTTTTTGCAACTCAGCCAAAACCTCCATGCCGCGCCGTCCGCGCTGACGGCGCATCCCATCGGGAGAATCGGCGATGTATTGCAGTTCGTTCAACACAAAGCGTGGAATGAGAAGCGTGCCGGGCAAAAATCCAGTTTTGGCAATATCAGCCACACGCCCGTCAATAATGACGCTGGTATCAAGTAAGATGTTGCGGTTGAGATTTGTCCAGGAGGATGAAGCGCCACCTTCGCCATTGCGCCCGCTGAGCGCGCTCAACAATCCCATAATATCGCCCTGACGCATCATAAAAAGGGATACGCCGAGATATGAAAAGACGATCACCCCTGCAAAAGGAAGCACCTCTCCAAAAGGCTTGGGCAGTAACGAAAGCGGAAAGCCGAGCAAAGCCGCAATCAACAAGCCGACGACCAACCCGGTCAGGCCGGCGAATAAACTTTCAGCAGACATCCGCCCCAACAGGGAACGAATTGCGCGCACAGGGCGTGTGGTAAAGTAAGGCGTAAGGACAATCCCTGTTAAGGCGCCAACCAGACCAAAAATCGTTGTTGTGACGTAGACATCCGTGCTTTCCGGGTATGTTTTCGCAACATCAAATCCCCAAAAACCACCAGCAATTGCAAGCCCAAGCATTCCAAGAATACGAAGAATAAATTCAAAACTCATCAATAACTCCTTTACAATGAAAATAAATGCTTGCAGGATGATAGCACGGGTAACAATGCCCGTCAATTGCAACCAATGGAACTCATATAATATTGTTATAATCTAGGAAAATCATGGCAATTGACCGTTTTGGACGAAATATTCACTACTTACGAATCAGCCTCACCGACCACTGCAATTTGCGTTGTATTTATTGCATGCCTGAGGATATGACCTTCCGCCCGAATGCAGATTTAATGCAGGATGACGAGATATTCAAACTCACGCGTCTTTTTGCCAGCCTCGGCTTCGACAAGATCCGCTTGACAGGCGGCGAGCCGACGGTGCGCGCCAACGTGGTGGAGATCGTGCGGGGCATCGCCGCCACCGAGGGCGTCCGCTCCGTTTCCATGACGACAAATGGGCTGCTGCTCAAGAAACTGGCTCACCCGCTGGCTGAAGCCGGCTTGCAGCGCGTCAACATCAGCATCGACACGCTTGACCCGATCAAATTCAAACGCCTGACCCGCTGGGGAAAACTGGACGATGTCTGGGAGGGGATTCTCGCCGCCGAAAAAGCCGGACTCACTCCCGTAAAACTCAACGCAGTGGTGGTCAAAGGCTACAACGAGGATGATGTGATTGACCTCGCCGCCCTGACCATTGACCACCCGTGGCAGATGCGTTTCATCGAAATGATGCCCTTTGCCGGCGCAACGGACATCCAGGTCAACCAGGTGATCACGATGAAACAAATTCAACAAAGCATCGAATCTGAATTTGGCAAATTGGAAATCGCCAACAACGGCAAACTGGATGGCGAAGCGCAGGTTTTTCATATTCCCAAAGCCAAAGGCGATCTTGGTTTTATTTCATCGGTCACACAGCCATTTTGCTCGGCATGTACGCGCGCGCGCCTCACCTCTGACGGGAAATTAAGGCTGTGCCTTTTGCGCGAAAAGGAAGTGGATCTGCTCACGCCCTTGCGCGCAGGCGCAACTGAAGAGGACTTACGCAAACTCCTGCTCAATGGCGTTTGGGAAAAACCCTGGGGGCACGGGCTTGCAGATGGGGTTATCCCGTTGAACCGCATCATGAGCGAAATTGGAGGATAAGGTTACGCATCCATGAAGAAGATTAAAGCAGTTTTATTCGACCTCGACGGCACACTATTTCATCACCTCCCCTCTTCAGGGGAGATTTTTGTGGAGCACATCAGAAGCCTCGGCTTGCAAATATGCGAAGCGGACAGGCTGCGCGCCGAGCATTGGGTGCATTATTATTTTGCCCACTCGCCCGAAATTCAAGCCGACTCCAAAACGTTTGGGAATGATTCGAATGGATTTTGGGTCAACTTTACACAGCGGCGGCTCTCGGCATTTGGCGTTGGTTCCACCCAATCGGCGGAACTGGCGCCCCATGTTTCAGACCACATGAGCAAAGTCTACCGGCCCAAAATTCATGTCCCCGAAGACGCCCATACGCTTTTGAAATTTCTACAGGAATCAGGCTACCTGCTGGGCATGGTCTCCAATCGCGAAGCCCCGTATCGCGAAGAAATGCAAAAACTAAAAATGGATTGCTATTTCCAGTTCTTTCTCGCCGGCGGGGAAATAAATTCCTTCAAGCCTGACGCGCTTATTTTTGAACGCGCGCTGGAATTGGCGGGGACATCTGCGCAAGAGACGATGTACGTTGGCGACAATTATTTTGCCGACATCGTCGGGTCGCAGCGCGCCGGAATGATGCCTGTCCTTTACGACCCGATCAGCCTCTTCCCCGACGCAGCCTGCGCTGTCATTAAATCCTTTGCCGAAATTCCAGCCCTGCTAAAATAGCCGAAAAGACAAGGATGAATTATGAAGGATGAAGGATAAAGAAGTAAAAAGGTGACCTGCTCTTTTAGCGGTCACCTTTTTACTTCTTACTTATTACTCATTACTTATTACTCACTCCCCATTCTTCAACGCCTCTTTCAACGTCATCCCCAGCCTTTCGATCCCCTCGCGGATATGTTCTGGATTTGAGAACGAGAAATTAAGACGCATCGTATTCTTTCCGCCGCCGTTCGGGTGGAAGGAACCACCGGGAACAAAAGCCACCTTGCGTTCAACCGCCACCTTCAACACCTCCGCCGCATCCACATTTTCAGGAAGCACGCCCCACAGGAACATGCCGCCCAGGGGCTTGCTCCATGTCACACCGGCGGGGAACATTTCCTCCATCATCTCGATCATCACATCGCGCCGCTCCTTGTACGTCGCGCGGATCAGTTTCACGTGCTCATCCAAAAAGCCGCCCTTGGCAACTTCATACGCCACATGCTGATTAAAGGATGAGGTGTGCAGATCGGCGGCTTGTTTGGTCATCACCAGTTTGCGAACCACCTGCGGCGGCGCAATCACCCACGCCAGACGCAACCCCGGCGCAAGCAATTTCGAAAACGTGCTGAGATAAATCACATTACCCGTATATTCGCCATCATTATCATTGCGATAACGGCTGTCAAGCGTCGCAACCGATGGAATGTGATCGCCGTCATATCGCAACTGCCCGTAAGGATCATCCTCCACAATCGGCACACCGTATTGATCTGCAAGCAACACCAACCGCTTGCGGCGTTCCAAACTCAACGTAGAACCAGACGGATTTTGGAAATTGGGAAGGATGTAAATAAACTTCGGACCAATCCGCAGCGCCTCCTCCAACTTATCCATAATCATGCCATTCTCATCAGACGGCACGGAAATATATTGCGCGCCATACGCATTCCAAGCCTGCAACGCGCCCAAGTAAGTCGGCGATTCCACCACAATATAATCGCCGCGATTGACGAACAACCGCCCAATAAAATCCAGAGCCTGCTGTGAACCGGATGTGATCATAATATTTTCAGCGGTCACGCGTACGCTGTAACGCGTATTGTGGCGCGCGATCATTTCACGCAGGGGCAGGTAGCCTTCGGTGGTGCTATATTGCAACGCCAGCGCACCGTGATCGGTAAGCACTTGATTGCAAGCCTCTTGAAACTCCTTCACAGGAAAAACTTCGGGCGCGGGCAGCCCGCCAGCAAACGAAATAATATCGGGCTGTTCCGTGAATTTCAACAACTCACGAATGACAGAGCTTCCCATTTTTTGAGTGCGATGTGCGTAACGATACTCCCACGGTGTTTGCATTTATTCTCCTTGTCTGAAAATAAAAAAGCCTGACAGGTACATGTGTACCCATCAGGCTGGCTGACTTATTAAGGCATAAGGATGCCCAAAAGGTCGAAACCTATTATTCGCTTCATGGTTCTCTTATCTTAACCATTTTCCAGCGAGACTGCAACTATTTTAATCACCCTCATTTTATGACAAATTTCCTTCGATGATCTTCTCAATGGATGTTCGTGTGTAAAAATCCAATGGAAGATGAAGAGCCGCATCCAACTTAACCCAAACATGATCCTCCGCCTCATCATTTAGTTCCACCTTGAGCGAGTCGGCTTTGCAGGCGTAATCAAAGAAAATAAAGTGCCGCTTCTTCCAGAACGACGGGTCATAAATAAACTGCTGAAAGTTGATGAACTTCAAATCGTAAATATCCAACCCCGTCTCTTCCTTCGCCTCGCGGATAGCCGCCTCCTCCAGCCGCTCACCCAACTCCACATGCCCGCCCGGCACAACATATTTGCCCGGCCATTTATGACTCTTCAACAACAACATCTCCCCTGCCTGATTGAAAATAAAAACACCAACTGTTGGTTCGGGAAAAACTTGATCTGTCATTTTTTCTCCTTATGTCATTGCGAGG
>JAIFKY010000176.1 GCA_020049345.1 Anaerolinea sp. | reverse complement strand
CTTCGCCACGAAGTCACCAAGACACAAAGCCACAAAGTTTTTCCCTTCGAGTCTTTGAGGCTTCGTGCCTTTGTGGTCAAAAAGCGGGCTTGTTAAACAGTCTCTTATGGTCTGTTTTTCGAGAGAAAATTTCGACGGCTGAGTAGTTATGAACAATCGTTAGTTTTTTAATATGATATACCGCTTTCGTGGATTAATGCCCGTCATCCCTTCAAAATATCCCTGCACCGCTTTTATATCCGCATCCATGTTTTCGGTGGGATGAAAAACCTGTCCCACGCGCATGGTCTTATGTTTGCCGTCCACAACTGCCAGAACAATGGGAATGCCTGCATTTCTGGCAATGTGATAAAAACCCATCTTCCATTCAGTCACATGATGCCGCGTTCCTTCGGGGGCAATGGTTAAAATAAACTTTTCCGACTTCTGGCAGGCATTTACCATTTGTTCCACCAGCCCCTGAGACTTGGTGCGGTCTACAGGAATTCCGCCGCAATAGTAGAAAAACCAGCCAAACGGGTTGCGAAATAATTCCGCCTTGCCCATAAAACGGACATTCGCCCGCAGGTGAAAGACCACGCCCAGGAACATCAAAAAGTCCCAGTTTGAGGAGTGCGGCGCGGCGATCAACACAAACTTTGGCAGGTCAGGCAATTTTCCTTCCACGCGCCAGCCAACCAGCCGCATGATCGAATTGCTCAAAAAACGCAGAAATGGGCTGAGAATGGGGGTGTTAAAAATAGTGGTTTTCAATTTTTGCTCCTCACTTATATAACCCTCAAATCCTGTTTGCGTCACACCTCAGACAGAAATCTGTGGTTAAATATCCGCATGGCTCTCAAATCCACTCTTCGCTCCATTGTCTATCAAACTGAAAAACTGGCGCAGCAAGTCCGTTTCAAATCACAACAAGACCTGCCAACTCTGCTTGGCATTTCCTTTCCCAAGAGCGGCACACATCTGTTAGACCAAATTTTGCTTGGCTTTTCAAATGTTGCGCCGTACGCCAAACGGGTACATTCATTTTACGCCGAGTACGAAGGCGAAAGCGGACGCAAGCGCGCGCCCGAACAAGCCCTCGCCTGGCTTGATTCACTCCGCCCGCGAGATGTGGCGTCGGCACATCTTTTTGCGCGACCCGAAGCAGTCGCCCGCGTTTGTTCGCCCAAGTTCGCGCCGTATTTTATTTTCCGCGACCCGCGCGATGTGGTCGTCTCGCATGTTTTCTACGTCACTGATATGGAAGCGCGTCACGTTCACCATGACTATTATCAATCACTGCCTGATTTTGATGCGCGGCTCACAGTTAGCATTTTAGGCAGACCCGATTTTCGCGCTGAGCGCAGTCGAAGCGTGGCGTCCTTCGACTACGCTCAGGACGGAGAACCACTTTTGGAATTTCCCAATATTGCAGATCGCTTTGCGCCGTATCTCGGTTGGCTCGATCATGATGAAGTTTTGATAATTCATTTTGAGGATTTGATCCACGACCGCGCCGCGACTTTGACTCAAATTATGGATCACCTCATCATCCGTGCCCCGCTTCACGCCACCCGACAGTTGATCCTGGACTCCCTCGAAACATCCATCAACCCGAAAAAGTCCCCGACCTTCCGCTCTGGCAAAACGGGCGAGTGGAAAAAATATTTCACCGACGAACATAAAAAAATATTCAAGGAAGCAGCCGGAGATTTGTTGGTGAAGTTGGGATATGAAAAGGATGGTAATTGGTAATTACCAATTACCAATTACCAATTACCAATGGTCTCCCTCATCATCCGCGCTTATAACGAAGACAAGCACATTGCCCGTTTGCTCGAAGGCGTCAAACAGCAGACCGTCGGCGATGTGGAAATTATCCTCGTTGACTCAGGTTCAACAGACTCAACCGTCGCCATCGCCGAATCGTATGACGCGCGGGTTGTCAGAATCCCGTCAGCCGAGTTTACGTTTGGACGTTCGCTCAACTATGGGATTAAAGCCGCGACGCGTGAATTTATCGTCATTGCCAGCGCCCACGTTTACCCCGTCTATCCCGATTGGATTGAGACTTTGCTCCGCCCATTTCAAGATGACAGCGTTGCGCTGACCTACGGCAAACAGCGTGGACCAGACTTTGCCAAATTTTCTGAACAGCAAATTTTCCACCAGTGGTATCCCGATGCGGGCAAGTCGAAACAGGAAACGGCATTCTGCAACAACGCCAACGCCGCCATCCGCAAAAGCCTGTGGCAGAAAAATAATTATGACGAAACGCTGACAGGCTTGGAAGACCTCGCCTGGGCAAAATGGGCAACCCAGCAGGGACACGCCATCGCGTATGTCGCCGAAGCCGAGATCATCCACGTCCACAATGAAACGCCGCGCGGAGTCTTCAACCGCTACCGCCGCGAAGCAATGGCGTTGCGAAAAATATACCCCGAAGCGCATTTCAATTTTTATGATTTCCTGCGTCTGACCACCACCAATATTTTCAGCGACCTTTGGCACGCCGCCCGTGAGCGTGTGCTGTTGAAAAATTTTGATTCCATTTTTTGGTTCCGCTTTATGCAATTTCACGGCACGCGCCTCGGACACCGCGAGACGAGTTTAGTCACCCCGCAATTGCGCGAGACTTTTTATTATGCGCGGGAGAGAAAGGAGAAAGAGGAGGGAAAAAGAGATGTGGAGCCGATAAAATATTAATAGTTATAGGGCAACTGCCCTTTGAAGTTGTAAGATAAAATAAGCCCCATGAAACTAGCCGCCCTTGTTCCCATGCGTCACCATAGCCAGCGTGTGCCTGGCAAAAACTATCGTCTGCTCGCGGGCAAACCCCTTTTTCATCACATCATCGAAACCCTGCTCGCGGTTCCTGAAATAGAAACCGTGATGGTGGATACCGACTCTGAGCCAGTGATGGATGGATTGCGCCGTCTCTTTCCCACCGTTAAGTTGATCCAGCGCCCTGAGCATCTCCGCGCCGATGACATCCCCATGAATGACATCCTGCTCTACGACACCGCGCAAGTGGATGCGGACTTTTACCTGCAAACCCACAGCACCAATCCACTGCTGAAAGCCGAAACCATCTCACGCGGAATTCAATCTCTATTTACCAATTTACCAAATTACGATTCTCTTTTCTCAGTTACCCGCTGGCAAACGCGATTGTATTTTCAAGACGGCAAAGCCATTAATCACAATCCGCTTGAATTGCTCCAAACACAAGACCTGCCGCCCGTGTACGAAGAAAATTCATGCTTATATCTTTTCACCCGCGAGAACCTGGCAAGAAAACATCACCGCATCGGCGACAAGCCTTTCATGCTGGAGATCGACAAATCCGAAGCCTGGGATATTGACGAGGAATTGGATTTCGAGATCACAGACTTTTTGATGAAGAAAAGGAAATAGCAGGGCATAATGTCATTGCGAGGGGGCGCTCTCCCCGAACCATCCCGAATGCTCTTGTCGGGACGAAAAAAGATTGCTTCACCGCAAAGAACAAAAGCGCGGCTTGCAATGACATAATACTTGTTGGAAAAAAATAATGCAAAAGATCAAAGAAAAATTCGGTTTGTTCTGGTGGGGCGTTCTGCTTATCTTTGTCGTTTCGGCTATTGCCTACCTGCCGTTGGTGACTCACATCGGCTACTTAAATGATGACTGGTATCAGATGTACGATATGCAGGTCAAAGGCGTCAGTTTTTATCACGAAATATTTGCCATTGACCGACCCGGGCGCGCGCTGGCGATGATTCCACTGTTTTCGATCTTTGGATTCAATCCGTTGTGGTATCACCTAAGCGCGTTCATGTTCCGCGTGTTGGGCGGCGTGTTCCTTTTTTGGACGGCGCGCATGTTATGGGAGAAACGCAATTTCTTCGCGCTGACTGTGGGGTTACTTTTTGCAATCTATCCGGGTTTTCTTTCCCAGCCAAACGCAATTGATTATCAATCGCATATTCTCGGCTTGTTCCTTGCCATGCTTTCGGTGGCGTTGACCGTCAAATCTGTTTTGACGACTGACCGCAGAAATAAAATTTTGCTCATTGCAGGTTCCATTCTTGCGGGCTGGGGGGCTTTGAGTCAAATGGAATACTTCATCGGTATTGAGGCGTTTCGGTTTGCGTGCATCATTTTGTTGTTCTGGCGCGAACCGGGCGGGAATTTCAGCCGCAAGGTGACGAAGATTGTTACCGCCAGCTTGCCGTTTCTGTTGATCGCGGCGGGGTTTTTAGTCTGGCGTTTGTTCTTTTTTGAATCTGCGCGCAAGGCGACCGATGTGGGGGTGCAGGTCTCGCAATTTCTATCTTCGCCCATTGTTGGCTTGTGGTGGTTGAATTATTTGATCCAGGATTTTTTCACGGTTACGCTGGTCGCGTGGACTTTGCCAATCTATCAACTGGCGTTTCCCATGCGGTTAAAAGACATGGCTTCTGCGCTGGGGCTGGCGGCGTTGGCGGGTACGGCGGTTCTTTTCGGAATCCGCTGGATGGGGGAAAAGGCTTCCGAAGCAGAATCAGAATCGGGCGTGGGAATGATGCGCGAGACTTTATTTATCAGTTTGTTGACCATGACAGGTGGATTGCTTCCGATCATCCTCGTCAACCGGCATGTCACATTGCCTGATTATTCGCGCTACACGTTGATCGCTTCGGTGGGCGCGGTGATGCTCCTGGGTCTGCTGCTCGAAAGCATTTCTCAGCGCGGCACGCAAATTGCGGTGATGGGCGCGCTGGTTTCGATTGCGGTGATGACGCATTACGGCAACACAATTCGCTATGCGTATGAAACCGAGGCAACGCGCAATTTTTGGTGGCAGGTGGCGTGGCGCGCTCCGAAGATCGAGGAAGGCGTGACGTTGATCGCGTCGTACCCGGGCAGCCCGCTGGCTGAGGATTATTTTATTTGGGGACCTGCGAATTTTATTTATTATCCTGAAAAGCAAAGCGACAACCCTATAGTGGTGAAACTTCCTGCCGCTGTATTGGCTGGTGATGTGATCAATCAAATTATGAGCAATGGCGGTATGGAGACGCCCTTGCGGCGCGGTAATTATCTGGAACGCGATTTTGGTAATGTGTTGGTGATGGTTCAGTCCAATTCAAATGGATGTGTGCGATTCATCAATGGTGATGCGCCCGAACTTTCGCCAACGGATGAAAACCGATTGGTGTTGATTGCGTCTCACTCGCGGCTCGATGCGGTGATTGCGGAAGGTGAGTCGCCGACCCCGCCCGCGCATGTTTTCGGCGTAGAACCTGATCATGGCTGGTGCTATTTTTATCAAAAAGCAGACCTTGCCCGTCAGCGCGGCGAGTGGGAAAAAATTCCCCCGTTACTAAAGCAGGCTTTGGACGAGGGACAATATCCAAACGACAGCCTGGAGTGGATGCCCTTCCTGCAAGCCTCTGCGGTGTTGAATGATGTGGAACAAATTCGCAGTATGCTCAAGATCGTGACCGCTGATAAATTCCTGCGGATACAGGTCTGCGCGGGCATGACAGACCTTATGAAGAAGCAAGTATTGAGCGATGAAGTGAATGCGATCATTGAACATGATATTTGCAAGTGAGCGGCTGAGAGCGCTTAATATGCAAGGAAAATTTACAGTTATGAAAAAAACGATTACGAGTTTTTTTAATGCCCCCTGGTATCCGATTGCGATCAGCGCGTACCCGGCTCTGGCGTTGTTGAACGCCAACACGGGAGAGATACAGCCCAGCGCGGTGGTTCGTCCTTTATTGGTTTCCGTGCTATTTGGCGGACTTTTATATTTTGTCGTCTGGCTGTTTTTGCGCAGGAATATCAACAAAGCCGCGTTTCTTTCTGCGCTCTGGCTGGCGTTGTTCTTCACGTTTGGACATGCTTATATTTATATTGACGAGAAATACCCAAAGTCCAATTACACAACCTGGCTTGCGGTTGGGTGGATTATTTTGTTTGCGCTTGCCCTTCTTTGGGCAACACGCCCGAAATTTACTTTCGCTTCGTCTGCTTCAACGTTGAACACGGTCGCGCTTGCGCTGTTGATCATGTCTGTGGGGCAGACCAGTTTTGGGGGAGGGGCGCGCAGCGCGCATACGCTGGGCGCTGATCACGCTCCAGTGCAATCTGATCTGACCGCGCCAGCGAATCCGCCTGATGTGTATTATTTCATCCTCGACTCGTACGGGCGGCAGGATTTGTTGGATATGGCTTACGGCTACGACAACACCGAATTCCTGAATGCGTTGAAGGATCGCGGCTTTTTTGTGGGCGAATGCAGTCAGAGTAATTATGTCCGCACCGAAATTTCACTGGCATCTTCTCTGAATATGATGTATTTGCAGAACCTCGACGATTCTTTCACGCCCGAAAATACGAAGCGCCTCAAACTATGGGATTCGCTCAAGCACAGCGCAGTGCGCTACAACTTTGAAAGCATGGGCTACAAAACGGTTGACTTTGCGACAGGCTACGCCTGGAATGAGTTGGAAGATGCCGATCTTTTTATTGCGCCGCCAACCTTAACTTCCGGCTTGACTGATTTTGAAGGTCTCTTTTTGCGGACAACCTTTGCGCGTTACGCGCAGGATTTCGGCTGGGTCGATCCCGATGCGGTAACCGGACAAGCCTTTCGTGATCGCTTTAATAGCGTGTTTGATAACATGGACAATATTGCAAATATGCCAGAATCAACGTTTGCCTATGTCCATCTCATTTCTCCCCACCCGCCGTTTGTATTTGATCCTGAAGGACAACCCACCAAGCCGCAGGATTTTTGGAACGAGCAGCGCATATATCCCTACGATATGTACACAAAAGGCTACACCAATCAATTGACCTGGCTCAATAAAAAAATGTTGGAAGCCATCGACACGCTTCGTGCAGAATCAGACACGCCGCCGATCATCATCATTCAAGGCGATCATGGCCCGTGGATGCAACCGAAGGATCGCAAGATGTGGATTCTCAATGCCTATTATTTGCCCGAACATAACGACGAATTGTATTCAGATATTACGCCGGTCAATACCTTTCGGGTTGTGTTCAACGCATACTTCGGCGGCAAATATGATATTCTTGATGATGTGAGTTATTACTCGCCTGTTCCAAAACTGTATAATTTTTCTGAAATCCCAAACAAATGTGGTGAATAAATGCCAACTGTTCTAATGACCGCACCCTATATGATTCCGTTTTTGGATCGCTTCAAACCTGAATTTGCAAAGTATGGGCTTGAGTTAATTGTTCCCCATGTTGAAGAACGCATGGAAGAAGAAGACCTGCTTAA
>JAIFKY010000062.1 GCA_020049345.1 Anaerolinea sp. | reverse complement strand
CGACCTCGACGAGAGCATGTACTTCCCCGATCAAAATATTGACATCCACATGGGCGGCGACGCCAATATGCAATGTATTGATTGCCATGTCGCCACTGACCATCAAATTTTAGGTCGCATGGTTGCCGATAATTACACCATTGACCCGAAGGAACAAGTTTCCTGCGAACAGTGCCACGTGAATCAAAAGCACGAAGATGAACGACTCAATACCCATCTTTCTGCTGTTGCATGTCAAACCTGTCACATTCCCGCCATTGCGCTGGAAGACCCAACCAAAGTTACATGGGACTGGTCACAGGCCGGACAAGACGGACGCACTGATGACCATTTCACCTACCTCAAGATCAAAGGTGAATTTGTCTACGACAAAAACTTTGCGCCCACCTACCTCTGGTTTAATGGCAACAATGAATATCGTTACATCCTCGGCGACCCGCTCGGCAAGGATGGCATTACCTACATCAACAAACCTGCGGGCAACATCAAAGATAACACCGCAAAAATTTTCCCATTCAAACTGCACATCGCCAAACAACCCTACGATGTAAAAAATAATTACCTGCTTCAACCCATTACCTCAGGCACAGACGGCTTCTGGACAAATTTTGACTGGGACAACTCCTTCAAATTAGCCCAGGAAAGAATGGGCTTACCCTACAGCGGCGAATACGGCTTCACTGAAACCTACATGTACTGGCCCACAACCCACATGGTGCAATCTGCCGACAAAGCCCTGCAATGCAACGCCTGCCATTCTCCTTCGGGCGAACCCGGCCGCATGGATTGGGAAGCCCTCGGTTACGCTGGCGACCCAATCGAATGGGGTGGAAGGAAGTAAATGGTAATTAGTAATCGGTAATTACCATTTACCAATTACTAACCTCCAAGGAATTCACTATGAAACGATACTCATTATTTCTCCTGCTTGGATTAATTGCCCTGGCTCTTGCCATTGGAATTGGAACCGTTCTCGCCTCGCCCGAACCTGCTCCGACACCCCAGGCATCTGTCCTGCACCCGAACTTTGCCCTGCTCGATGTTGATGGCGTGAATGTCCTCGAAAGCAGCAATGCGGTTTCAACCATGCAAACCTGCGGACAATGCCACGACACGAACTTCATCCAAAGCCACGCCTTCCACTCTGACCTCGGGCTTTCAGATTATAAAGAAACAAAAGACCTGAGTTCCAGCACCGGACTCTTTGGCAAATGGGATCCGCTGACCTATCGCTACCTCTCACAGAATGGTGATGAACGACTCGACCTTTCCACCGCTGAATGGCTCATGCTCAACGGACAGAGAATCGTCGGCGGCGGACCAACCACCACATCCCGCGATGGCGCGGCGCTTGACAATCTCAAGGATGATGTCGAAAATCCCGAAACAGCCATTCTTGATAAAGATGGAAATCCCACAGTTTGGGATTGGGACAAATCTGGCACGATGGAAATGAATTGTTTCCTCTGCCACCTTAAATCTCCCAACACCACCGCCCGCACAGAGGCAATCCAAGCGGGTGATTTTGGCAATGCCAACACCGCCACCTTGACCGACTTGAACATCGTCAGCAAATCTACTGACGGCTGGACTTGGAACGCAGATGCCTTCAACGAAATTGGCGAAATCAAGAGTGATGCGATTGGCATTCAAGACCCCACCAATGCCAACTGTGCGACTTGTCATGGTGAAGTGCATCCCAATTCTGGTGACCCGCTCACCGTCAATCAGTGTGACTTGAACTACCCGCAAACAGCCACCACAGGTCAAGTTGTCAGCGGACAGCGTATCAACGAATCAGGCATAAACCTGACGAATAAGGCTGAACTGAATCGCCCGTGGGATATTCACGCAGAACGCCAGTTGCAATGTGTTGATTGCCATTATGCGTTGAACAATCCCTCGCACATCAGCGAAATCCAAAGTAACAACCCTGAACACCTGGTTTATGATCCGCGCTCTTTGGAAATTGGTGAATACCTGCAAAGACCAGATCATAACTTTGCACGCGGCGAAAGCGCACAATTCAATGTTGCGCCTGAATACAAAGGCACCATGCGCCGCTGTGAAAACTGCCACGACGCCACCAAGAGCCATGCAGACTGGCTGCCTTATGTGGACACACACATGAATGCCGTCGCCTGCGAAACCTGCCATATCCCGCAAATGTACGCGCCTGCGATCCAAACCTATGATTGGACCGTGATTACAACTGCCGGAACCGCTTCCACCGAATGTCGTGGCGTGGAAGGTACGCCGAATGAAGTAACCTCGCTTGTATCGGGCTATGAACCCGTTTTACTAAACCGCACAAATATTGACGGCGATACATTACTTGCGCCGTACAACCTGATTACATCCTTCTACTGGGTGTATGATGATGCCAACGCCGATGGCAGCAAACGTCCCGTCCGTCTGGTTGACCTCGAAGCCGCGTATCTTGATAGTGGAAATTACGCAAGCGACATCGTTGCTGCGTTTGACGCAAACAGCGATGGAAAACTGAGCAGCGCCGAATTAGTGATTGATTCGCCTGCAAAAGAAGGCGCGGTCAAAGCCAAATTGGTTGCGCTTGGGTTGGATAATCCACGCATCGAAGGCATGGTTCAGCCGTACAGCATTAATCACAACGTTGCCAAAGGCGATGACGCGGTCAACGATTGCAAAGCCTGTCACAACGAAAATTCGCGTATGACGCAATCCATCAAACTTGCAGATCACGCCCCTGTGATGCCCGTCTTTGACGCGGACAACAACGTAAACGGCACGGGTGAAATTGTCACTGGCGCAGATGGCGCGTTGTACTATCAACCTGCCCCCGCCAAAGATAAGATGTATGTTTTCGGCTCCAGCCGTGTAAGTTGGATTGATTGGCTGGGCGCGTTGATGTTCGCTGGATCACTTTTGGGCGTAATTGGTCACGGGACGCTGAGATTCTTATCGTCGAAGAAACAGGCTAAGGGTCACGCAAAGACCGAGCGCGTTTACATGTACGAACCGTATCGCCGCTTCTGGCACTGGCTCCAGACCACCTCCATCGTTATTCTGCTTCTGACAGGTTTGATCATCCACAGACCCGATATCTTCGGTGTGTTCTCGTTCCCTGGCATGGTGACGATCCACAACGTTATTGCGGTTATTCTTGTGCTGAACGCGGTATTCTCACTCTTCTACCATGTTGCAACTGAGCGCATTCAGGAATTTATTCCGCATCCGTATGGTTTCTTTGATGACGCGATTGTTCAGGCGAAGTATTACATCTCTGGAATTTTCAAAGGTGAAGGACATCCGTTTGAGAAATTGCCGACCAGCCGCATGAACCCGATTCAGAAGTTTACCTACTTCATGATCTTGAATGTATTACTGCCGCTTCAAATTATCACAGGTTCGTTGATGTGGGCAGTGCAAAAATTCCCCGCGTTCACAAACGCGCTTGGCGGACTTCCAGTTCTTGCGCCATTCCACTCCCTCGTCGCGTGGATGTTCGGAACATTCATCATTGTCCATGTCTACATGACCACCACGGGCGCAACTCCGCTTGAGGCGATGCGCGCGATGGTGACAGGTTATGAAGAAGTGGAAGTGCATGAAGAGCAGGAAAAAAAATAATAAGTAAAAAGTAATGAGTAACGAGCAATCTCATAACTCGTTACTCATTACTTGTATTTCGTACCTCGCAACTGTTTTATTAATAAGGAGTATCAAATGACTACTCAAACAAAAAAAACAATATTCAACCGACCTGAAAAACCTTACGTACACCCTTACTTTGGCGGAATGGTGCTGGGCGTTATTCTGTTCCTGGCGTTGCTCTTCACAGGCAATGGACTCGGCTCATCGGGCGCAACCGCTCGTATTGACGCAGCGCTCGTGGATGCGGTTTCCCCTTCCCACGTGGACAACAATCCTTATTTGTTGAAGATGGCTGGCGGCGATAAAAATCCTTTTGACGATTGGATTCTCCCAGTCTTCATCGGCGCACTGCTCGGCGGATTCGCTTCTGGCGCATTCAACGGACGCCTCAAATTTATGACCACCAAAGGTCCCAACATCTCCAACCGCACCCGCTGGTTGATGGCATTCCTTGGCGGCGTGATCTTCCTTTACGGCGCGCGCATGGCTCGCGGATGTACATCGGGGCAGGCGCTGACAGGCGGCACGACCCTCTCCGCTGGTTCATGGCTGGTGATGTTTTCCATCTTCGGCGGGGCGTATGCGTTGGCGTATTTCGTCAGGAAGTTGTGGAACTAATTACCAATCACCAATTACAAATTACGCAGGTTGGTAATTAGTAATTGGTAATTATTCAGGAGACTTTATCATGAATTTTCCCATCCCATCCCTTATCGCAGTCAGTGCGGCTAACCCGTGGAGTTATCTCGTATTCGCGCTGGTTGGCTTTGCCTTCGGCTTCACCCTTGAAATGTCAGGTTTCGGCGATTCACGCAAACTTGCCGCGCAGTTCTACTTCACCGAATTGACCGTGCTCAAGGTCATGTTTACCGCCATTGTCACCGCCATGGTTTTGCTTTTCGGCGCGGTTGGACTTGGCATCCTCGACTTCAGCCAAGTCTGGGTCAACACAACCTACATCTGGTCTGGCATTCTTGGCGGACTTATCATGGGCGTCGGCTTCATCATCGGCGGGTTCTGTCCCACTACCTCGCTTGCATCCGCATCTACAGGAAAAATCGACGGTATGCTCTTCATGCTCGGTGGATTTGTGGGCGCATTCCTTTTCGGCGAAACCGAACCACTCTTCACCAACTGGTACAACAACGCGGGCTACTTAGGGCGTTTGACCCTCGATCAAGTTTTTGGAATTCCCATCGGCGCGGTGGTTGTGCTCGTCATCCTCATGGCGCTTTTCATGTTCTGGGGCGCGGAACAATTGGAACGCATCATCGGTAAAAAAGATTTGAGCAAGGAACCGAAAATCCGCGTGGCTGGCGCAGTGGCATTGTTTGTCGGCGCGTTGGCGGTCTTCTTCATCGGCTCGCCTTCTCTCGAAGACAAATATAACAAGGTCAAATTCACGCGCACCGAAAGCATTCCGCAATTGAATGCAGATCCAATCGTCAACACCTATACTTATACTGCTGATGACATGCTTGCAAAACGGCTGGTACACATCACGCCCGCCGAAGCCTTCAAGGCAAAATACAATCAGGCGATGAATCCCATTTATATTGATGTGCGCCCTGAAGCGGAATACAACCTGTATCACGTCGAAGACGCGGTCAATGTACCGCTGGATCGCATCACCGAAATTGTTCCGCTCTTGCTCAGCGAACCGCCCGCCAACTCAGTATTCATCGTGATGGGCAATGACGAAACCGCCGCCACCGACGCATGGAAATTGCTTGTCGGAAGTGGCGTGACCAACTCGTATATTCTTGAAGGCGGAGTCAACAACTGGATCGCATTCTTTGGCACGGATGATAAAGCGCTGCAAGCCAACCCGAAAGCGGGTGACGACGAATTGGGCTATATCTTCCCTGCGGCATTGGGCAGTAATTACGAGTCTTGCTCACCCAGTCCCGTCGAATATGAAGCGCTCGAATTTGAAGCCAAGATAGTCCTGCAACTCAAGCGAGATAAATCTGGCGGCGGCTGCGGATAAAAAACAGAACGCAGAAAATAGAAAGAGACTCTCAGAAATTGAGTGTCTCTTTTTTTGTTGTTTTTTTCTTTGCCCAAGGGGGAATGGAGTCTGTTTAATAAGCCCGCTTTTTTGACCGCAAAGACTCGAAGGGGAAAACTTTGTGTCTTTGTGACTTCGTGGTGAAATTATTAAGTCACCTTACGCACCTAAAGCGTGATTCCCTGAGCGGAGCGAAGGGTCTCTACCTTGAAATAAGAGGTTCTTCGCTCCGCGTTAAAAGCCCTGACACCCCTTCGGGGTTATTTCATCCATTTTTCGCAAATCTATAATCATTTCACTCCTTCGGAGTTGTTCGCGCATAACCTCAGGTCTCTAAGGCTTGTTTTTTCTTTTCCTGCCAGTTCCATGCCTGCTTGATGCCAAAGCCAAGCAGGGCTATTCCCAGAACCAAACCGCCAAAGTTGCTGATGAAGTCGTAAACCAATTCCCATTCACTGCCAAACCAATACCCAAGACCGCCGTAAAGCACTATCCAGGTGAATTCGCCTGTTAAATCATAAAGCAGAAAGTGTGAAAATTTATATTCGCTTCCACCCGCAATCAAATTGGTGGGGATGGCTACGGCGGTGATCAGCCAGCGTGTGAGGTAGATGGCCCAGCCTGCATTGTTTTGAAACGACTGGCTGGCGTTGATCCAGGCGGGGGAGGTTCCGAACCGTTGCTGTGTCCAGTCTTTTGCATAATGTCCAATGCCGTAACTAAGGGTATCTCCAATGACTGCGCCAATCAGCCCAATTAATATTGCGCTGGGCCAGTCCAATATACCTTGTTGACTAAACGCGCCTGCTGCAATTACAACTACCGATGCGCCAACGGGGAACCCAAGCGCTCCCAGAAAAAGGATAAGCCCTATAAGCGGTGCGCCAAAATTAATGACTTGTGTGAGGAAAAATTCAGACATGTGATGGGTTATGGCGCAGCGGGCGTTTTCGGTGTGGAAACTGCTGTCGGAGCAGAATCAGGCTGCGGCGGGGGTTGTTTTTCGAGGACTACCGCTTTGACTGTGTCCATCACAAATCCATCTTTATCTGGATAGTAGTCGTTATTCAATTCTTTCAAGCTTTTATCGTGGCTACCCAGCGGAGAAACCTTGATTGCGTCAAAGATTTCTTTTTCAGGGACGCGGTATGTTTTTGAGATGAAGGAAACTGTCATCCATTCGCGGATCAATTCAACATCGGTTTCAACTTTTTCGCGCGGCGGAGGTCCATGCCCATCAAACTTTTTTAAGGCGCGGAATGCGCGCATTCCAAAGAATGCGGTGAATAATACGCCAAGAATGATGAGGCTGATTATTATTGCGCGTTGTTTGAGGTTTTTTTGTGCAAACATGGGCTCCTCTGGTTTAAGTAACTCGTTGAAAATAATTTTAAAACCCATCCCTGCTCTTTCGGGGGCTAAGCCCCCGAAAAGCCAAAGGTGTTCTAAAACCTTTCAACCGACTACTTTGAGACTGTTTCTTAACTCGCTGACAAAGACCCTAAGAGACTGTTTAATAACTTCACCACGAAGTCACCAAGACACAAAGCCACAAAGTTTTCCCCTTCGAGTCTTTGAGACTTCGTGCCTTTGTGGTCAAAAAGCGGGATTATTAAACAATCTCTTAGGGTCTGACTTAAGAAACGCTCTCTTAGTCTTTCCACTCCAATTCAAAATTGCCCACGTATACGGTGTCGCCTTCTTCGATGCCGGCTTCGTTGAGGGCTTTATCCACACCGAGTCTTTCCATCAGTTTTTGGAATCTGCGAACCGAGCCGTCGTGCTCCCAGTACGTCATTTTTGCCGAGCGTTCGATGGCAACGCCTGTGATGCGCCACTTGCCGTCTTCCTCTTGCGCGACCTCAAATTGATTTGGGTCTACCTCAGGCTTGTACACGGGCAGGGTTTCGTCCAATTCTTCGATTGGCATTTCACCCAGTTTTCGGTAAGCCGCAATTAAAATATCGCGTGTGTTGGTACGCGCCATTGCCGAGGCTGTGATCAATTCCACTTTTTGTTTTTTGAAACTTGCCTTGATGGCTTTCAGCCGTTCCTGCACATCGGGTTGATCAATTTTGTTAAGTACCACGATCTGTGGTTTGTCGCCAAGTTTTGTGTCGAAGAGCGATAGCTCGTTGTTGATTTGGCTAAAGTCTGCGAGCGGGTCTTCGGATAGCCCGTCTACCATGTGGATCAATACACGGGTACGTTGAATGTGACGCAGAAAGTCGTGACCCAAGCCTGCGCCTTCCGCCGCGCCTTCGATCAAGCCTGGAATGTCTGCCATGACCACGGTGGTGTCATCGTCAATATTTGCCACGCCGAGGTTGGGTTCCAGCGTGGTGAATGGGTAATCGCCGATCTTTGGCTTGGCATTGGTCAACGCCGCAAGCAAAGTGGATTTGCCCGCATTGGGCAATCCAATAATGCCAATATCGGCGATGAGTTTGAGTTCAAGACGCAGTAGTTTCTCTTCGTGCGGTTCGCCGCGTTCTGCCATGCGCGGAGCCTGGTTGCGCGAGGTGGCGTAGTGCTGGTTGCCCAGCCCGCCGCGCCCGCCTTTGCAGACCAATAGTTGCTGTCCTGCTTCGGTCAGGTCGCCAAGCAGGTCGCCTGTTTCGGCGTCATAAACCACAGTGCCGGGCGGAACATAGATGATGAGGTCTTTTCCGCCGCGACCGGTTTTTTCGGAGCCGCCGCCATTTTTGCCTGGGTCTGCCGCGAACTTTTCGTTTTGTCGAAACGCAGAAAGTGTATTGAGCGTGGCTTTTACCTCAAAGATGGCATTGCCGCCCCTGCCGCCGTCACCCCCATCTGGTCCGCCAAGTGGTACAAACTTCTCGCGGCGGAAATGCACCATGCCGTCGCCGCCTTTGCCTGATTTTACGTGGATGTTAACTTGATCTATAAACATGCCCCCATTATAACGGGTTGACGGGTGATACTCAGTGGCAAAGTAGATCAGATTCCCAATTCGCCCTGTCTTTTTTCGTCAGATTTGTCGTAACTGCTCAGCGAGGGTATTTCTCCTGCAACTCCGCGCGGGGATGAACCCCCGCGCTCAATAACGAAGCCTGCTTCGCAGACTTAAGCCACCGCAGGCGGCTTCGTAAATGATCGCTGACGTTTACGTCAGGACGGATAACGGTACGCTAAGCAGTTACGATTTGTCATGCCATTACAATGATTATTAGGCGGGATGCGGGGATAATGAAGTCCTGATAATATGTATAATGTTCTAAAAAGAGGCAATTCATGGAAGAAAAAAAATTTACCATTCTTATCGTAGATGATGAGCCTTCCATTCGCATGGGGCTTGCCGCGACGATTGGACACTATGGCTACAGTGTGATCACTGCCGTTAATGGCGATGATGGTTTTTTGAAGGCAAGGCAATCTCTGCCAGATTTGATCATCTCGGATGTGATGATGCCCGACCTAAATGGTTTTGAGATGAAACAACAAATGAGCGTGGATCCATTGCTGTCGCCCATTCCATTCATCTTTCTTACCGCGCGCACATCCACTGAAGATCGAGTGGCTGGAATGCGTGACGGCGCAGATGATTATGTGACAAAGCCTTTCGTCACCGAAGAATTGGTGGCGCGGATCGAAGCGGTTTTGCGTCGCGTAAAGACCGAACAGGAACGCGGGCGCGAACAGGTAAAGCAGGCCGCGCATGATGAAATGGAGAAACTTCGCAGAGAGGTCTTGCAAAATTTCAGCCATGAGTTACGCACGCCACTGGGCAACGTTATGATGTCTCTGGATGTGGTGGTTAATAATAAATTTAAAACCGCCGAAGAACAAAATGAATTTTTGCGTATCGCACACTCCAGCGCCGACCGTCTGGAAACATTAATCGCAGACATCATCCTTCTGGCAGATATTGATCAGAACAATTTGAATATGATGCGCCAGGTGATAGACATGGAGCATCATATTCTGGCGCCCATCAAAAGAAGGCAGGCACGTTACGATTCAAAGGGCATAAGTTTCGTCCACGACATTAATTTTAGCGGTGTGATCAAAGCCCCGCGCCGTGAATTTACCCAGTCTGTGATGCATTTGGTGGATAATGCATTCAAATTCAGCCCACAGTCAGGCGTGGTGAAATTAACTGTTAAGCCGAGCGAAAATGGAGGCGCGGTTATTACGGTACAGGATGAAGGAATTGGCATTCCCGTTGAACTGCGCGAAAAAGTATTCGAGCGTTTTTATCAAGTCAGTCAGGGCGATGGGCGCGAATTTCAAGGCTTGGGAGTTGGTTTGACGGTTGCGCGCGCAGTTTTTACCAGCCTGGGCGGCGAGGTGAAAATATTGGAATCTGCGCAGGGTTGTTACGTGGTGGCTACTCTTCCTGATTTGAGACCGGAAGATATATTTTATGGATGAAAAAACCGTCCTCGATTATCGCGCACTATTTGAACAGACAGGGGAGTGTGTGTTCATTATCGGTTTGGATTTCAAACTTATTACCGCCAACCCGCAGGCATTGCGATTGCTTGGCTATGAAGACCATCAATTAACAGGCTTGCCCGTTGAAGAAATTATGCTGCTTGAAAATGTCGATCAGCGTGAAGTTTTGATTGAAAAACATTCGAGTTTATCAGAGCATACGCTAAAGAAAAAAAATGGCTCCATGTTGCCTGTTGAGTTGAGCATGTCTTTTGTGCATAATGCCCTGGGACAGCCTGCTTATATTCAAATGCTGGCGCGTGATGTCTCGGAACGCAGGCAATCTGAAGCAAGTCTAAAGCGGCATACGCGCGCGCTTTCGGTGATCGGCGAAGTGACCGCAAGTTTGTTCCGCTCTTCCAATATTGAAATAAAACTCCCCGAAGTGCTGGAATCGTTGGGATATGCAGTGGATGTGTTTTGTTGCGCGCTGCTTGATATTAATAAGTCTTCCGTAAAAATTCAGACACAGTGGGTGAGTTTTGACACGACAATTTTCGACATAACCACCGCGCTTGAGCCGTTCCTTGAGACAATTACCGAGAATCCCACGCGCGTATTTTCGGTGACCGGCGTAAGAATTGATAACGTGGAAATCCCCCTTGTTTCCATTCTGGTAATTCCCGTTCAAGGCATGTTGGGCTTTTGGGGATTTCTTGCCTTATTTGATAAACAGAATCAATTATCCTGGCTTACTACTGAATTTGATGCTGTGCAAACAACTGCCAACTTAATCGGCGCCGCGCTGGAACGGTTGCACTACGAAAAAACCATTCGCCTGAGTGAAATGCGTAACCGTGTTATCGTCGATGCGCTGCCTGATCTCCTCCTCCGCACCGATCTGCTGGGGCAGATTCTCGACTACAGCGTTCATCCGAGTCACCCGCTTTACCTGCCGCGCGAATCGGTGATCGGAATCAAACTCTCTGAACTTTGGCCGCTGGATGTAGTGAATATGATCATTGATCCAGAAGCGCAGGGCGCTTTTGTTGCGGCTCATTGGGTGTACGGGTTTAGCCTGCCAAATCACGATCAGGTATTCGAAGCGCGGTTGCACCCCATCAGTTCAGAGGAAGCCTTGATCATTGTGCGCGATATTACCGAACAGGCGCGTTTGGATCAGATGAAATCCGATTTTATCAACCGCGCTTCGCATGAATTACGCACGCCATTAACCTCCGCCATTTTGATGGCAGAACTATTGCAGCATGGCGGCACGCAGGAAGAGATGGCGGAATATCTCGAAACCTTGATGCACGAGTTAAATCGCCAGAAGAATTTGATCAATCAACTACTGCTGGCGGGGCGTTTGGAAAGCGGCAGAATGAAACTTGAATCGGCTCGCTTGGATTTACTGCCCGTTTTGACAGAATCTGTGCAGGCAGTAAAAGCAATTGCCAATACGCGAAAAATTTCCATAAAATTGGAAACAGACCAGCCCTCCATTAATGTTCTTGGCGATGCCGGCGGGTTGTCGCAAGTGTTTATTAACCTTATTAATAACGCAGTCAAATTCTCACCCGAAGGAAAAACCATCGAAGTGCTGGCGGCTCAAAGTGAGAATGGCGAGGTGCGTATTTCCATCGCTGATCACGGGCTTGGCATTCCACCCGAAGCCATTCCGCATTTGTTTGAGCGATTTTATCGCGCCCGAAATGTCACAGTTGCTGAAATTCCGGGCAGCGGCGTTGGGCTTTATATTGTCAAATCCATCGTTGATGAGTTGGGCGGAAGGATCGAAGTCCAAAGTGAGTTAAATCAAGGCGCTACATTTATTGTTTACTTAAGGCATTCAACTTGAAATATAAAAAATGAATATGCTATACTCTGCCGCTTAAGGACCCCCTATGTGTGACACTCTTATCGCAACCAAATCTGCCACATCAAACGGTATCGCCCTCTTTGGAAAAAATTCAGACCGCCCGGTGAACGAGGGACAGCATATTGCATATTTTCCCGCCGCGCAATATCAGGTGAATAGCCGTGTCAAATGCACCTATATTGAAATTCCACAGGTTGAAAAAACTCACGCAGTTCTTTTATCCAAACCCTTTTGGATGTGGGGTGGCGAAATGGGAGTCAACGAGCATGGGCTGGTCATTGGTAATGAAGCAGTTTATTCCAAAGTTCCGGCCAACAAAGAACCAGCCCTGCTTGGCATGGATATGTTGCGCGCCGCGCTTGAACGCGCCGTAACCCCGCGCGAAGCTTTGCAAGTGATCATTGATCTGCTTGAGCAATTTGGTCAGGGCGGCAATTGCGCCTCGCATGGCGAGAGCATGTATTATCACAACAGTTTTCTAATTGCCAATGCCGAAGATGCCTGGACGCTTGAAACTGTGGACAGGCAATGGGCGGCGCGCCAGATTAAAGATGTGTATTCCATTTCAAACTGTTTAACAATTGCCAATCAATTTGATATCGCATCGCCAGGCTTGGTTGAGATTGCAGTTCAAAAAGGTTTCTCCAAATCACCCCAGAAATTTAATTACGCAAAAGACTATTCTGATTTTCTTTTTACCAACTTCGGCAGGGGACGCATACGCCGCGCAACCACAACCGCCATTCTAAGCGGACAAAAATCCAGTATTGAATCAATGATGCAAACACTGCGCCACCACAAGGATGAAAATTTTGATCCGCAGACCGCCAGCATTTTTGATGTGGATATTTGTATGCACGCGGGTTTTGGTCCCGTCCGCGTCAGCCAAAGCACTGCATCCATGGTCGTTTATTTGGATGACCGCGCGCCGATCATTTTTGCCACCGGAACATCAGCCCCGTGTACCAGCATTTTCAAGCCGATGTGGATTGACGCATCATTACCGCCCCTTGGGTCTGATCCTGCTTCGACGTATGATTCTTCATCCCTGTTTTGGTCTCACGAACGCCTGCATCGCGCCACGTTGATCAACTACCCTGAACGCATAAAAACCTACGCCAGCGACCGCGACGAACTTGAAAGGAAGTTCGTGCAGGGCGCCTTGAACTTAACCAACGCCTCTGCGTCAGAACGCGCAGACTTTTCTGCTCAATGCTTCCGCGAAGCCGCCCAAGCCGAAGCGGAATGGTTGAAGCGCGTGGAGAAAATTTCGGAACGCAAAAAGATTTTGAACACGCGCGCGTGGAACGGGTTTAATAAAAAAGCAATCATGCCTGAAATTCAATAGGTTGTGTTTTGCAACTCAAACCATTATTTCACATCCACCCCGCTGATCTTTGAAGCAATGCGGTGAAGAAGCATTGTCGGCAGTAAAAGTATCACATGCAGCGCGACACTTAATCCAAATAAAGTGGCCACTGAGCCGAGGAAATCATTTAATAACGGGGTAATATTTTCAAGCATCCAAGTGCCTGCGCCAGCGAAGATCGCAAGGGCAAGCAACCCTGCTGTCCATAGTCCAAGCGGAAGCCAGGCGTGGCGATCTGATTCGGAGGGCAGCATGGTGCTGGAAACGGCAAATGCAAGGTAGAACCACAAGTAAAAATCGTTGACTTGCGGCAATAGTTTTAATCCCATCCAGAACAATTCAGGTTGTCCATTTGTCAACACAGCCAGCAGCGTGCTTAACCCAAGTTTATTCAAGCCTGCGTAGGCGAGAAATGACGAGCCTGCGATCAACGGCGCAATTCCGATCAGCGAATCGCGGACAATGTCTGCCTGCGCGGTTTCAACGTACCCCATTTGCAGTCGTCCATTTGGCAGGGATTTTGGAATGAGTGAAGTTTTCCCCGTTGGCACGCGCAATATTTTCGCCATCAAAAAATGACTTAGTTCATGCAGAAATACGCCCGGCAAAAATAAGATCGAGAACAAGCCAATCGTCAACTGGAGGTTGCGCGTCACAATTAAAAAAACGGCTTGAATCTCACGATGCAAAAGCCGCTGGAGAAATACCAGCGGCAGGAGGGTTAAGATAAACCAGAACAAGCCAGTGAAAGACATGGAGAACAAAGGATGAATGATGAAGGATGGTTGCTCTCATCCTTCATCGGTCTGTCGTCCAGCGCCTTATTTTGCTGCGGCTTTTGTAATGGCAACGAATTCGTCTATTTTCAGGCTTGCGCCGCCAACGAGCGCGCCGTCAATATCAGGCTGACCAAAGAACTCGGCGGCGTTGGTCGCTGTGACTGATCCGCCGTACAGTACGCGGATGGCTTGCGCGGTTTCTTCTCCAAACAATTCTGCCAGCGCCGGGCGGATGACATCTTTGACAACGGCATTTGCTTCCAATCCGTTGGATGCTTTGCCGGTGCCGATAGCCCAGACAGGCTCGTAGGCAACGATAATGCGCGCGGCATAGGCAGGAGATACTCCCCTGAGACTATTGCTCGTTTGAGCAGAAACAACCTCACGGGTAAGTTTTGATTCGTATTGATCCAGCGTTTCGCCGACGCAGACGATTGGGGTCAGGTCCATTGCCTGGGCGGCGAGCAATTTCCGATTCACAACCTGATCGGTTTCGTTGAAGTAGGCGCGGCGTTCCGAGTGCCCAAGAATGACATAGCCGCATAATTCCTTGACCATTGCGGGTGAGGTTTCGCCGGTGAACGCGCCTTTTTCTTCCCAGTGCATGTTTTGCGCGCCCAAGCCAATACCTGAACCTTCGAGCAGGGCTGAGGCTGCCATGAGCGACATGAACGGCGGGCAGATGACTTTTTCAACGCCGTTGATCTCGCGCAGTTGCGTGCTCATTTTGAAGACCAGATCGCGTGTTTCTGCGATGGTTTTGTTCATTTTCCAATTGCCGGCAACAAGTGATTTTCGCATGATGATTTCCTATTGTATGGTTTTGAGATAGTTTTCCGCCATGAGGCGAATCCATTCGGGCGTTTGAGGATCAGAGGAAAGCGGTAACAGGGTGTTTTTCGCCTCTGCCTGATTGCCCGATTGCATTTCAATTTCTGCTTTTAGTAAAGTTGCTTCGTGCATTTTTGGCGTCATATTTTCTGCTTTGGCAAGTTGTATTTGCGCGTCGCCTATGTCGTTGTACAGGGCGTACCGTCCGCGCGCAATGTGGCCAAGCCCCGGGTCTACATTGTCAATCCGCTCAAAGAGTACGAAGAGCGGCATGTCTTTTTGTTCAGTGGCTTTGTAGACAGCCTCGTGGAAATTATTTCTGACTTCCATGGGTACGATTTCATTATGATAAGCCTGATTCAAACGCAAATACATTCCTGCGGCGGGTACCCATGCTCCGCGTTCTTTGAATTTTTCCGCGGCTTTCAGGAGAAAATCCTTGTTGTCGGGTCCCGCTAAATTTGCGGCTTGTACCAGTTCTTCCATTGCAGCGCGAGCATTTTCTTTTGATTCCAACAGCGCGATGGATAGATTCAAATGAGCGTCAGGATCATTTGGGTTTTTGGCAACCAGTTCAATCGCCGCTTTTAATTCGGGCGAGGCATTTTGAAAAGTAGGCAGATTAGGGTTTCCAGCGGCTTCTCCGTTTTCGGGAGGAGGTAATGGGGTGGCTGGAAGTATTTGTGTCGGCGCAACTGTGGCAGGAATGATCGCTGTTGCCGCAATTGGCTGGTTTGGCGGGGGAGCGGATCGATTCTTTCGGATTGCAAGCAGCGCTATGGTCAAACAAAGCAGGGCAACTAATCCAATGCTTACCCACATCCACGGTGAGAATTTCTTTGACCGGCTTTCAATGGCTGCCGCTTTTTCATTCTGGATGAAGTTTTGTCTTTTTGAACCCGTTTTGTCTTTTGACATGCTTGAGCGCATGACGATGGCTGTGCCTTGCATCGGCACGCCCGCTTCTGTCCACGCTTCTTTGAAGGCTGTCATTAACTCTTCGGTTGCGGTGTAACGGTCAAGGCGATCTTTTGCAAGCGCTTTTAATAAAACACGTTGAACAGGCTCAGGCACATTTGGGTTCACCTTTTTGGGTAAAGGCAGGGGCGTGTAAATATGATCGTGAATGATGGAGAAGGGCGTATCTGCGCTGAACGGGACTTGCCCCACCACCATTTCATACAGCATGACACCGAAGGAATAAATATCCGTGCCGGCATCGAGGTCTTTCTTGCCCATTGCCTGCTCAGGCGAGATGTATTGCGGTGTGCCCATGATCGAATCAGATGACATGGTAGATTCACCTGCTTCTGCAATGCGCGCGAGTCCAAAATCTGCGAGGTACATTGCGCCGTCTGTTGCGATCATCACATTTGACGGTTTGACATCACGATGCAAAATGCCCTGTTTGTGCGCGTACGCCAGCGCAGCGCCAACTGAATTGACCACCTGTTCGATCTCTTCTGAAGTCAGCGGACCCTGGTTCAAACGCGCCTTGAGCGTATCCCCTTCAATATATTTCATTACAAGAAAAGGACGCGATTCATGTTCGGAATAGTCATAAATTGGGACAATGTTGGGGTGTTCCAAACGCGCAACCACGCGCGCTTCGCGTTGGAAGCGCGTGATGAATGTTTGATCTTGATGAAAAGCCGGGTGTAGAACTTTTAAGGCAACGTAGCGATCAAGTGAAGCATGATAGGCTTTATAAACCGTCGCCATGCCACCCTGTCCAAGTTGTTCGATGATCCGATAGGGACCAACGTTCTCACCGATATTGAAAGACATTCATAATCTCCGCTTGCATTTTTTTAGATTATAGTCGAGTGTATTGAGTTTTTGATGTGCTAAATGTGAATTGTTTGTAAATTGAAATGCGGAAAATGAGCGGAAGATTGGTTCTGTTTCGAGAGGCATTGTTTACGCTGTCAGCCAGCGCAAATATTACAAAGCCCGCAAAGTGGACTAAAGAACAGCGCGAAGAAGCTCCGCGCTGTTCTGGTATCAACCATTGTCAATCTCGAAGGACTATTTATCGAGCAACGCAGCAACGCCGGGCAGTTCTTTTCCTTCCAGGAATTCGAGCGAAGCGCCGCCGCCAGTGGAGACATGCGTCATTTGTTTGGCAACGCCTGCCTTCTTGACCGCGCTGGCCGAGTCGCCGCCGCCGATGACCGTGATCGCGCTGGATTCGGCTAACATGCGGGCAAGGGCGAACGTGCCTTCGGCAAACTTCGGCATTTCAAAGACGCCCACGGGACCATTCCAAACGACCAGCTTGGCTGTACCAATCACGGCTTTGTAGGCTTCGATGGTCTTCGGACCCACATCCAACATGCGCCAGCCTGCGGGGATTTTATCCACATCCACAGTTTGAGTGTTGGCTTCCGCATCGAATTTATCGGCGATGATTGCGTCCACAGGCAGGATCAATTTGTCGCCAAGTTTGGCAAGCAAAGTTTTTGCAGTTTCAAGCGCCTCTGCTTCGACAAGGCTGTCTTGCATGTTCAATCCCTTCGCGGTGAGGAAGGTATTTGCCATGCCGCCGCCGATGATCAGTTTGTCACATTTGGATGCAAGAGTTTCCACAACCAAAATCTTGTCGCTGATCTTTGCTCCGCCGAGAATGGCGATGTAGGGATGTTCAGGGTTCGCAACTGCGCGACCAAGATATTCAAGTTCCTGTTCCATCAGGAAGCCGGAAACGGCGGGCAGGAAGCGTGCAATGCCTTCGGTGGAGGAGTGGGCGCGGTGAGCAGAACCAAATGCATCATTGACGTACACTTCACCGAGCGCGGCCATTTGCTTGGCGAGGTCAAGGTCGTTCTTCTCTTCGCCCTTGTGGAAGCGGGTGTTCTCCAGCATGATCACATCGCCGGGTTTCATTTCCTGTGCCATCTTTTCAACTTCTGCGCCGACGCAATCAGGAGCCATCTTGACCGGCTTGCCCAACAGCGCTGACAATGCTTCCGAAGCGGCTTTCAGGCTGAATTCGGCATCGGGGCCGCCTTTGGGGCGTCCCAAGTGACTCATCAAAAGCAAGGATGCGCCTTGTTCCAAAACATAATTAATGGTTGGCAGCGCCGCTTTGATGCGCTTATCATCCGTTACTTTGCCATCTGCCATCGGCACGTTGAAATCGACGCGCATAATCACGCGTTTGCCTTTGAGATCGATATCTTTTACAGTTTTCTTGTTCATAAATTCCTCGGTAAATTGGGAATTGGTAAATTAGTAAAATTGGTAGACCAGTTTCCCAATCTACCAATTTACTATTTACCAATTACAGGGATTTCGCCATCAACGCCGCGAGATCGGCTGTGCGGCAGGAATAACCCCATTCATTATCGTACCAGGTGACGACTTTGATGAAGTTGCTCTTGTCTTTGCCGAGGACGGATGTGAACGGCAAATCAACTGAGGAGCTGTACGGGCTGCCCTTGAAGTCCATGCTGACCAAGGGTTCGTCCACGGCTTCGAGGATGCCTTTGAAGCGCGGTGTCTTGGCGGCATCGCGGAATGCCTGGCGCAGTTCTTCGGTGGTGGTTTCTTTTTCGAGTTCAGCGGTGAAATCCACTACGGAAACTGTGGGGGTCGGGACGCGCAGGGAATAACCATCGAACTTGCCCTTCAATTCAGGAATGACCAGAGCGATAGCCTTGGCGGCGCCGGTGGTGGTCGGGATGATGTTTAATCCGGCAGCGCGGGCGCGGCGCAGGTCTGAATGCGGCATGTCGAGCACTTTCTGGTCGTTGGTGTAGGAGTGGATGGTGGTCATAAAGCCGCGCTTGATGCTGTACAGGTCATGCACTACTTTGGCGGCAGGCGCAAGGCAGTTTGTGGTGCAGGAAGCATTTGAAACGACATGGTGCTTGGCGGAATCGTACTTGTCTTCGTTCACGCCGAGAACAACGGTCAAGTCTTCGCCTTCAGCGGGGGCTGAGATGATGACTTTCTTGGCGCCACCAGAGGTGATGTGGTTGACTGCGCCCTTGACGGTCTTGCCCTTCTTGTTGACGCCGTCTTCCTTGATGGTGAACAGACCGGTTGATTCGATGACGATGTCAATGCCCAAGTCTTTCCACATGATGTTGGAGGGGTCGGTCTCTTTGAAGACTTTGACTTTCTTCCCATCGATCAAAAGATCCTCGCCGGCAATTTCCACGGTGCCTTCGAAACGGCCATAGGTCGAATCGTATTTGAGCAGGTGAGCCATTGTCTTTACATCGCCAATATCGTTAAAGGCAACAACCTCAAGTTCGGTGGGGTACTTATCGCGGATCGCTTTAATTACCTGTCGTCCAATGCGGCCGAAGCCATTAATACCAACTTTTATTGTCATTTTAAATCTCCTTAAAGAAAATGTAGTCTTGTGATTTTTTGCACAATCTTTGTTATTTTAACATAAGATTGGCTGAATTATAGCATCTGCTGGATGCCGTTTTCACTTAATGGTCCTGTGCGTTCATAAAAAATATCCATGATGACCTGTGCCAGTTTGATCGAGTCGTGCCGCCAGGGGTGTCCATCATCTACAAGGTCAGAGCAATGGGTGCGTGAGTCTGAGAGTGTTTTTTCATCTGCAAGAACCCATTGCGATGATCCAATATTATTCTCGTAATTATTGTTGCATAAAATAATATCGAACAGATCTTCGCCGACATGATTTTCGAGCGCGCGGATATGGTCATAGCAGGTGAAAAAATCAGTTTCGCCAGATTGGGTGGCAATATTGCAAACATATATTTTTATGGCGCGGCTGGCTTGCATGGCGGCCAGTAGGTCATTCACAAGCAGGTTGGGCAGGAGGCTGGTGTAAAGGCTGCCGGGCCCGACGATGATTACATCTGCATTTAATATGGATTTGATGACAGGCGGGAATGCAGATGCATTATCTGGTTCGAGCCATACGCGGTTGACTCTGCCCGCCATTGTGGGAATTTTACTTTCACCTTCCACGCGCACTTCGTTAAGTGAGTGCGGCAGTTCCATGCTGGCGACCAGTTTAACATTATGCAAGGTTGAGGGCAACACTCGTCCATTGACCGAAAGTACGCGGCCTGATTCAGCAACGGCATCTTCAAAACTGCCTGTAATATCAGCCAGCGCTGTGATGAAAAGATTCCCAAATGAATGACCTTCAAGGTCAGGGGATCCGCTAAAACGATATTGAAAGAGTTGGGTGAGCAGGGCTTCGTCGTTGGAGAGTGCGGCGAGACAATTGCGAATATCGCCAGGCGGAAGGATGCCGTGGCTCTCGCGCAATCTGCCAGAGGAGCCGCCATCATCCGCAACGGTGACAACAGCCGTCAGGTTGCGGGTGTGCGTTTTTAATCCACGTAAAAGCGTTGCCAGTCCGTGACCTCCGCCGATTGTTACGATACGCGGGCCGCGTTCGCGGCGGCGGTAATCTGTGATCTGATCAAACACATCAGAACCTGGGCGAATGAACGGTTGCAGTAGCGAACGGTTAAGCCGCAAAATACCATACACCACAAGTCCAATACCCAACCCGCCAAAAATGATTGCGCGCCAGACGCGTGGAATAAATCGCAGGGATGCGTAGGTGAGGAATGTAAGTAAAATGGGATTGGAAGAGTCGGTGCGGTACAGGTCAATTATTAAGACTGCAAAACCCAGCCCCAATAATGTAATGCCAATCATTACCAGAGCGTACCAACGTTTAATGCCCAAACCTGGACGAAACCAACGTGGAATATCGCGCAGGGTGCGCCAGATGCGTTCGATGAAATTATTCCGCATGAAAAAGATAATAGCAGGGTTGAGAGGATGAGTCAAATATTAATATTTGTAAAATCCGCGTCCTGTTTTTCTTCCCAAATAACCCGCGTCCACCATTTTTCGCAACAAGTATGCGGGACGGTATTTATCTTCGCCCAAATCTCTTTGCAACACTTCCATCACGAACAAAACAACGTCAAGCCCAATCAGGTCTGCCAATGTCAGCGGACCCATGGGATGATTCATGCCCAACTTCATCACAGTGTCAATTGCTTCAGGCGTGCCAACATTTTCCTGCAAAGCGAAAATGGCTTCGTTAATCATTGGACATAAAATGCGGTTTGAAATAAACCCAGGCGAATCATTTGCTTCTACGGGCGACTTGTTCATTTGCTGAATCACTTCAAAAACTGTGTCGCGTGTTTCGTCATGGGTTGCCAGTCCGCGAATGACTTCGACCAGTTTCATCAACGGCACGGGATTCATGAAGTGCATTCCGATCACTTTATCGGGACGGCTGGTCACTGCTGCGATCTTCGTGATCGAAATTGACGAAGTGTTGCTCGCCAGAATCGCGCCTTCGCGCGCGTTGGCGTCCATGTCTTTGAAAATTTTGAATTTCAATTCGGGGTTTTCGGTTGCGGCTTCGATCACTAAATCTGCGGCTTTCATCGTATCCATATTTGTCACGAATTGAATTGCGTTCGCCGCCGATTTTTGCTCAGCATGGATCACGCCCTTCTCCAACAACTTCGCAGTCGATTTTGCAATCGTCGCTTTGGCTTTTTCCAACGCGGCAGGCTGAACATCCATGCAGGTGACTTGATAGCCTGATGTTGCGGCAGCCTGTGCGATGCCGTTGCCCATCGTCCCCGCGCCGACGATAAAAATATTTTTGATATTCATTTTTGCTCTTTCCATAGACGCATATTATTTTTGATCTGTTCAATATGCCCTGGGATATGTGCCGAGTAAATATTGATCCATTGCTCAAAAGTGTACGGCGCTTCATATTCAGGGTGGATAATGGAGTGGGTGAAAACTTCGTCAGGCTGTCTTTTGAGCAATTCGTAAGTCGTTTTTCTTGCGAGTCTTGTAACTTCCAGCGCGTCTTCAAAATTGTGTTCGTGATAATTTAACGTGTCAGCCCACGCATCTTGATCGTAGCCCATCAACACGCCGCCGGGTTCGACGATCAGTTTGCGCGCGCGTAACGCGGCATTCGATTCACTATCCGCGATGTGGATGATGATCTCGTGGATGCTCCACTCGTTTGGTACGGGCTTGAACTTCATCGCCTCCTGCGGCGCCTCGGCCAGAGCCGCTTCCAACAGGCTGAATCCACGCCCGTAGAGTTCCATTTTTTCGCTGCGTTCGGTTTTATCCATTGTCAATTCTCCAATTTGTCAATTACTCAACCTCAATCGCCATTGCCACAGCCTCGCCGCCACCCAAACATAACGAAGCGACTCCGCGTTTTAGTCCGCGATCTTTCAAGGCGTAGATCAGAGTCGTTAGTATGCGTGCCCCGCTCGCGCCGAGTGGGTGACCGAGAGCAATCGCTCCGCCGTTGACATTGACCTTGTCCCAATCCCAGCCTTGATCGGCGAGGGCGTAGCCGTTTGCAAGAGCCTGCGCGGCAAAGGCTTCATTGACTTCAAAGAGATCAACGTCGCCAAGTTTCCAGCCGATTTTATTTAACAGTTTGGGAATTGCCAGCCCAGGCGCGGCAAACAGATATTTCGGCTCCAAAGCCGCCTGCGTGTAGCCTGTAATGTGAGCCATTGGTTTGAAATTATTTTTTTCTGTGTAGGCGCGGGACGCAACCACAACCGCCGCCGCACCATCATTCATGGAGGATGCATTGCCTGCGGTCACTTTGCCGTCGGCCTTGAAGGCGGGCTTGAGTTTGGCAAGCGACTCAATTGAGGTATCTTTGCGCGGTCCCTCGTCTGTGTCGAAGGCTGTCGTTTCGCCTTTTCGACCAGGAATTTGGACAGGGAAAATCTCAGGCTTGAACCGTCCCGCTTCTTGTGCCGCCGCCCTTTTCGACCAGGAATTTGGACAGGGAAAATCTCAGGCTTGAACCGTCCCGCTTCTTGTGCCGCCGCCGCTTTCAGGTGGGAGCGAAGCGCAAATTCATCCATCGCCTCGCGTGTGATTTTGTATTCATTCGCGATAAATTCCGCCGCCATGCCCATGCCCCAATTTTCAAACGGATCCCACAGCCCGTCGTGGAGCAGGGCGTCGGTGAGGGGTTGATGACCGAACTTCAATTCGCCCGAACGCCCGTTGACGAGGTACGGCGCACGGCTCATGGATTCCATGCCGCCTGCTACGAAGAGATCGGCGTCGCCTGCGCGAATGGCTTGCGCCGAAAGCATGACGGCTTTCAAACCTGATCCGCAAACCTTGTTGATGGTGGTCGCGCTGACTGTGGCTGGAAGCCCCGCAAAGATCGCCGCTTGCCGCGCGGGGGCTTGTCCGTTACCCGCTTGAATGACATTGCCCATCAAGACTTCTTCAATATCGTTTGGGTCAATGCCTGCGCGCTCCACTGCGGCTTTGACCGCCGCCGCGCCAAGTTTTACAGCAGAGAGGCTGCTCAGTCCGCCTTGAAATTTTCCGATGGCTGTGCGCGCGGCGCTTAGAATTACGGCTTCATTTTCTTTGCTCATCGTGCCTCCTGTGGTTGATACGGCAATT
>JAIFKY010000167.1 GCA_020049345.1 Anaerolinea sp. | reverse complement strand
ACGGCACAGCCTCGATATGTATTACCGAGCAAACAAGATTCGCATATATTTACACGCTGTTTGTAAAAAGGCTCCATCCGTCTGAATATCTAAACCAAATCGAATGGATTCTGCCCCCCGCACATCCGCTCGACCCGGCAAGAACGCCAAGAGCTCTTGGAATGTTCAAATTTCGCCTTTCAGATTGCATTCAAGAGCCTGGCGCCGTATTCATATTAAAACTGGGAGAAACGCCACCCGACCCCAACATCGAATACAAAGTGAAAAGATTTACAAAGTATGAAGTATATCTGCCAAAGAACATTCATTAAACAGAAGTTGAATCCTCTCGCGAGGATTCTTGCAAAGACAGAAATTGCTTGCGTAAAATATAAATCACCACACCCGTATTGATCAGCGCGGCAAGCATGACATATTTGGGCGAAGCGTCCAGGATAAAAACGGAGTAGGACAGACTTGAGATCAATTGATACAGTATTGGGACAGCCCACATCTCAGGAAAAAAAATTACAGCAGCAAAGGAAAAGACGTCAACAGGATAAAAGTAGCGATCATGCATTTTAGGAAGCACAAATGGCACAAGAGCCAAACTTGCCAGAGCCATGAGGATGATCTGGCGGCTTCCACACGCGGCTTTGGCGCGCCAGTTAAGCCACCCCCAAATCGCCATGACAGTTATGAATATTCCCATTCCAACCCATACACCGATTTCATAAAAGGAATCTGGAACGAAAATATACAAATTTGGGGCGCTCATTGAAAGGCTATGGAACTGTCCCACCTGACTAACATAGATAAGCATAATACTTTGCCAGCTTCTTCCAACCAACGCGGCGGGAATCGCCAAAACCACATAGACCAAAGGAATGAGCAAAAATTGCCACCAACGAATTCTATTCTTCAAAAATAAAATACCAAGAAAAGGCAAAAAGAAAATTGACTGGAACTTAAACGAGAACGCAAAGCCAAACATTATCAATGCGAATAAGGGTTTATTTTTTAGCAAAAAATAAACGCAGAGTAATAAAAAAGATGTGTATAGACTCTCAATCTGCCCCCAGCCAGTACTGTTAAACAGTATGGTGGGCAGCACAAAAAAAAGCGCCGAAAACAGGTATGGACTATCGTCTTCGAATTTAATACGCGCGATTAAAAAGATTGCATAAGCGGACAGAAAATCAAATACGGTTGGAATTATTTTTACAGCCACAATGGAGCCAAACCAGTTTGAAAACAACCTGGTTATCCACAATAAATACAAATAGGCAGGCGTATAGTTTGAAAAATTAGCATTTGCCAGGCTGGCAGCGCCTCTCTTGTAAAAGTGATAATACCAGTCCTCCAGTATTACCACGTCCTCATTCGACAAGCTGTGAATTCGATACCGGATAAAAAGAGACAATCCAAGCAAAGCAATACTTAATAATAGCAACGGGCGTTTTTTGATGATATTCACCGTGTCTCCAAATACCGAATAATTTCCGCCTGACTTAACTAACTCACCTTACACAGACCGTCTCTAAGGTGTCCGTAAATCAAGCCTGTTTGCAGACCAAACCTTCGGGACAGTGTCAGCATCAGTTCACAGAAAACAGGCGCGTTTTTACTTCTTTATAAACGGCTGATTTGCTTCATCTAGAGATGCAAAAAGTTCGTCTTTCATGGCAGACAATGTCTTTGTATCCTTTGAAGCCAGATTGTTTAATTCTTCAGGGTCGCTTTCAAGATCGTACAGTTCAAATGGCTGCGCCATTTCGTTATATCCCAAGTAAGCGATTAATTTCAAAGCGTGCTTACGCATGGAGATTACAGCCTTTTTGATTGGGCTGAATACAGGGTTGTCAACCGCCACCATCGAAAAAATGGGACGAGCTTCATCCACCTGACCCCCAAAGCCAGGCAGCACCTTCCCATCCATATTCTGCGCGGGTGCTTTTCCTGCCACCGAGAGGATGGTTGGCAGAATATCAATATTACTGGTCGGCGTAAAAATATCCTTGTGCTTTATCTGTCCGGGCGCATGGATGAGCAGCGGAATATGGAGGACAGGCTCGTACATCAACTGGAAGCCGTGCCCGGCGAATCCTCGCTCAAAAAGTTCACCATGATCCGAGGTCACGATCAGGTAGCAGCTTTGCAATATGCCGTTTCGATCCAGTTCGGAAATCAATTTTCCGAACTCATCATCCACTTGCGCGATCTGCCTGTCGTACAAGATCCTTTGCCCTAATAAAAAATCTTCCTCCAAACCGGAAGCCATTGGGTGATTTGGCTTTGAAGCAGGATGATAACCGTCATCGCGGAATAGTTTTCGGTAATTGTTGTGCGGGCGGTAAGGATAATGAGGCGAATACAAGTGGAAATAAGCAAAGTAGGGCTGATCCCTGGCTGCGAGGTTGGTCAGTTCGAAGATCACCCCGTCGTACACATTTTCATTCAGGTAGGGGATCAAGTACCCGGGATCCATGATCTCAGGGACGCCGTTATTGCTGTAGGCAAGCGTCTGCCTTTTACTGGCGTTATTCAACGTCCTGCTTTTATAGAGATACCCCAACAACGAAGACCCCGCAGGAGCGCTATCCTGGGCTGGGAGTAAAAAATCCTCGACTGCAATCGAAGCCAGTGCGCGGTCTTTTTTGAAAAATTCTATCAGTTGTATATCCTGCATCAGGCTGTATGCAGAAGGCGGCAGAAAGCGGTCTACATCCTGATGGTATTGCCCCATCAGGCGATCGGGCCACGGGTTTTGCGAGAAGGCGAAGCGGAAATAATCCTCTCCCAGCAGGCTGTATGGATTACTGCCTGCAAACTCTGACTTGACCAACCCACCATAATTAATAGCGCGATGTTTCCATGGGAGCATCCCCGTTAACATGGACGCGGTTCCAGTGGTGGTAAAGTTGCCGGCGCTGTAATGGTTATGAAAAACCGTCGAATACTCGGCAAAAGCGTCAATGTGGGGGGTCGTCCGTCGGGGATAACCATACAGCGACAGGTGTTTCGCTGAAAAAGCATCCCACAAAATGATGACAACATTCGGCTGTCCGCTGTCTGTTGATTTCAAGGAAAAAAGTTGATCGGGAGCAAGCATACCCGCAACCGTTGTACCGGCTACTTTAAGAAAATCGCGACGGGAAATTTTTTTCATAGACTCAATAACTCACCTTACGCAGAACGTCCAGGGGTTCAATTTCAATCCAAAAACCTGCCACACTGACACCGGGACAGCGCGCAACATCAATCAATAAATATTACGAATAATCACAACCGCCAGAGATACAAGGCTCAGCGGAAGGTAAATGTACAAAAATACAACAGCCCGCTCTGCGACGGCATCAAGAATTTTTCTAACCCATTTGTTTTTCGAGGCAACCACAGCAACAACCAGCCCGAGCGGAAGGGCAATTGCCCACCAGATCAGCTCTCCGCTCAAAAACTTCTCGATATCTCCATAGCCGGGAAAGTGGATAAATCTTAACACGGAGGAAATCAGCGCGCCCAAAACCACCAATATGGAACGTGACTGAAATTCCTCCATGTTTCTCAAGGCAAGGAAAAGTGTGAGGTCCAAAAGCAGGACGCCCGCCAGAGCCAGAATACTTTCCAGCAGGTCTACTGAAAAGGCGTAGGCATACACCGACAGTATCTGCCCGATGGTCAGGTAAAACATCCACGAGGGGAGTTTGTAAAATGAAGTGAACAGTGTCCAGGAATAAACCAGAAAAACGCTCACCGCAAATACGCCCAAAATGCTTTGGCGATTCGGCAATCGCCCGTCAAACCATTTACCCAACTTCATCAAATGTTCCCAATTTATTTCACCTTTGCCTGATTCGCCACAGCCGCCGCCTTCTTTGCAGCTTCTTCAGCGTCGCCTAGATAATAATTCTTGATGGGTTTCAAGTCCTTATCCAATTCATATACGAACGGCAAGCCTGTGGGGATGTTGAGTTCGGTGATATCCGCCTCGGAGATATTGTCAAGATATTTGACAAGCGCGCGGATCGAGTTGCCATGCGCTACAAGCAGCACACGTTTGCCCGATTTGATCTCAGGCGCAAGCGTGGAATGCCAGAAAGGCAGCACACGATCCAGCGTAATCTTGAGCGACTCGGTGGCGGGCAGTTGTTCGGGAGTCAGCGAGGCATAGCGACGGTCAAATTTGGGGTGGCGTTCATCGGTCAATTCCAATGCGGGAGGCGGAACGTCGTAGGAGCGGCGCCAGACTTTCACCTGCGCTTCGCCGAATTTCTCAGCGGTTTCCGCCTTGTTCAATCCCTGCAATGCGCCGTAATGTCTTTCATTCAACTGCCAGGCGCGGATCACCGGCAGCCATTCGCGATCCATTTCCTCCTGGATAACGCCAAGCGTTTTGATGGCGCGTTTCAACACCGAGGTGTAGGCGACATCGAAATCGTACCCGCCTTCACGCAGCAGTTTGCCCGCCTCATGCGCTTCAGCGCGACCAAGATCCGTCAGATCAACATCGGTCCAGCCTGTGAAACGGTTTTCGAGATTCCAGGTGCTTTGTCCATGACGGACGAGAACTAATTTATACATGCTTCACAACTCCATTTATGAACGGTTTCGATACAGGGATTGGCTGGGCACCGACTGCATGGCTTTCAGGTCAAGGGGTAGTTCAAGGAAATCTGCAATTGACCTGCACAAACTCTCGGGCGCGTTTACCATCTCGCTGTATTTGACAAACAAAATACGCATATTCGGTTTGCGCGCCGACCAATATTTTACGGCGCGCAAATGCTCGCGGAATTGGGCTTCCATTTCGGCGTCTGAAAGCGCGGAGGTTTCGTTTCTTCTTTGCAGCATCTTCCGCTGCGAGGCAAGGACTTCGCTGATCTCCCGCTCCATGAAAATAACATCGTAGGAAAGGTCGTCGGGCAAAAATTCAAGCAGGTAGGAAATGACTTTTACAACCCTGCCTTGCGAGTCGTACAGCCATTTTTTTTCGCCGTCTTTCAGGCTTTTGCTGGCTTCGATTTCAAAGTAACCGTTGGGATTATCTTCATCCGCCTGGCGCAGGGAATCCATCACGGCAGGCAAACCGCCTTCGACGAGCATCTTCATCATCATGGACGTACCTGAACGCGGCAGCCCTGAGACGATAATTATTTTTTTGTTTTCTTTTTTCGGATTTCGGTTTGCAAAGAAATTCTTCAAAGTTCACTCGCTTGTTTTTCAAGGCAGTTATAAATAACCAAGCCCTTTTAATCTTTCTTCCAAATCTTTTTGCCCATGCCCGCTGACCTGCGAAGGCGGCTTAATGTGAGACTGGTCAAGATGTTTACCGATGGCAAGGAATGGAATATCGCGGAAGGATATGCCGCCAAAGTTTTGAAGGTCGCGGTTGGCGAAAATGACGCCGGGCACAATGTCGGAATCCACGCAATGATCCGCGCCCCAATGATCGTGATTCGGCTCAATTAAAGATTGCGGGGCTTTGCCGAGTCCCGTTTCAGACGAGGCGCGATAGCCGGGGGCGTAACCCACAACCAGATCGGGACCGAGTCGGGTGTACGCGCCGTTGTAAATTTCGTGCTTGAGCCGCACACGCTGAATCACAGGCGTGCCGCTGGCATCCTTCCATTCCATCAACTTGCGCTGGAGGTCGGTCAAGAGGGATTCGATTTCGCCCGCAGACACTACGCCCTGTCCCTCGCGCCCGGCAACGTTCAAGTAAAGGCTGTTCAACCCGACCGCGTAGGCTTTGGTTTTGCTCCAATCCACATGCGAGAGGTCGCCCTCCGCCACACCATCCTTCAACACAAGGTAGTGATTATCAATCAGCCAGCGATTGAGATGGATTTTATATTTGTAGGTGGTAAACCCGTGATCAGACAGGACAAGGTAATTATATTTGCCAGACCAGTTGCCCACCCGCTGGTTGACCTCGCCTACAAAGGCATCGAGTTTTTGATACCAGACCTGCGCCACATCGAGACGGTCATGATAGAACATGTGCTGAACGCGGTCGAGGTCATCGAAAATACTGGCGAGCACGCCTTCCTTGAAGCTATCCAGCAAATGAAAAAAGATTTGTTTGCGCCGCTCGAAGATCAAGTCACACAGGGCAAGGAACTGGTCGTCGCTGATACAGCCATCTTCCAGCCCGGTGGTATCCTGGGGCCAGCCCAGGGTGAGGTAGGAACCGACCTTCTGCCACAAATTCTTCGCAAAAGCTGGAGAGGATGCGTAATGGGAAAGGGCGTGCAAGGGGTGAATCTGCAGAGGCAGGGTGTACAAGCGCACGACGCCATTCAGGCTGGTGAGAATTGCCCGCGTAATGGCGTGAATACTGAACAACATCCCCGCCTTGAATTTGATTTCGATAATATCACTCCACTGACCCAGGCGCAGTTGAAGTTGTTTGTCGCCAATCGTCAGTTTCGCTGAATTGGAATCAATTATGTCCAGCATCACAGGCAAAGTAGCGGGTTGCAAACCAGACTTGCCCTGCACTTGTGGACCATTTAACAAAGCCGTGTATCTGCCTCTGCCGCTCGCTTCAAATCGCGCAACGGCAGTCTTGTTTCTCTTTTCATCTTCGGTTGAAAACAATGTGCCAACCCCAAGCTGCCCGCGAATATCGGGTGTGCCAAGTCCGGGCAGGGTGTTGACAGGAAGCTCGGGGCGCGAAGGGAACATGGCGGGCCACCACAAAGCTGTGGCGGGATAGCCCATCCCAGCCGCCTCCTCAAAGAGGGTTTTTGCAATGTACGGCGGAACAAACTGCTCGCCCATTGCAGTTTTCTTCATCGGCAAAATGGAAACGTATGGGGCGTATGTGGATGGGTCGCGGTGTACAAAGTCAAAGATACCGTGCCCGCCTGGGTCTGCCCCAGTTGCAATGCTCGTCCAGGAAACTTCGGTCTGCGGCGGTGAGCACACCTCAAGCCGCGAATATCCACCTGTGTCTGCAAATTTCGAAAGATTATTTAACTTATTCTTCCCCGCCATATCTTCGAATACAGCGGGGTCGAAAGAATCGAAGCCAAGAATGATCGTTTTCATGCAGTTGAGCTACTTTCCCTGTTCCTCGTCATCTTTGCGCATCTTACGGCGAAGTTTCGCAATCGCCTCGCGAATATTACGGGAGAACAACAATAAGACGCCCGAACCTGCCACGAATACGGCGGCTAATGCCTGGAATAAAATGCCCCCAGTATTTGGATCAATATACATAGTGAATACTCCTTTTTTTATTGAGTTAAAGATTATATCTGACATCATTGCCCTTGTCCATTTTTTATCTTACACGTAGAAT
>JAIFKY010000082.1 GCA_020049345.1 Anaerolinea sp. | reverse complement strand
ATGGCAACACCACCGCTGAGTTTGGCGAGACGTTCCTGAAGTTTTTCCTTGTCGTAGTCGCTGGTGCTCTTGTCAATCTCGATGCGGATTTCTTTGATGCGGGCTTCGATATCGCCTTTCTTGCCTTTGCCGCCGATGATGGTGGTGTTCTCTTTGTCAGAGACAACCTTCTCAGCGCGACCGAGGTCTTGCACGGTGGCGGTTTCGAGCTTGCGGCCGGTCTCTTCCGAGATGACCTGTCCACCGGTCAGGGCGGCGATGTCCTGCAACATGGCCTTGCGGCGATCACCAAAGCCAGGGGCTTTGATGGCCAGCACGTTCAACATGCCGCGGATCTTGTTCAGGATCAGGGTGGCAATCGCTTCGCCGTCAATGTCTTCAGCGATGATGACGAGTTCGCGCTTGCCAAGTTGTACAAGTTTTTCGAGCAAAGGAACGATGTCCTGTGCAGCGGAGATTTTCTTGTCATAGACCAAAACATACGCGTCGTTGATCTGGGCTTCCATCTGGTCGCCGTTGGTGATGAAGTAGGGCGAGATGTAACCACGGTCGAACTGCATACCTTCCACGAATTCGGTTTCGAACTGCATGGTCTTGGATTCTTCAACGGTGATGACGCCGTCTTTGCCGACTTTGTCCATCACGTCAGCGATCAATTCACCAACTTCGGCATCAGCCGCAGAGTTGGTTGCCACAGAGGCAATTTCTTCGCGGGTGTCGATCTTGGTGGAATTCTTCTTGAGCTCGGTCACGATGGTCTCGGTGGCGAGTTCAATGCCCTTCTTGAGGAGCATGGGGTTGTAACCGGCTTCGAGAGCCTTGAGTCCTTCGGTCACAATGGCATAAGCCAAAAGTCTTCTGAGCGGCTTCCTTGAGGAGTTGGGCGCCCATGTTCTCGAACGGGTCTTCGAGTTCAATTTCCTTCGCAACGGATACGCCGTCGTGGGTGATGCTGGGGGAACCGAATTTGCGGTCAATGGCCACGTTGCGGCCTTTGGGTCCAAGGGTGGCGGATACAGCGTTCGCAACGACAGTCATGCCGTTCTTAAGTTTGCGGCGGGCGTCTTCTGAAAATACAATTTGTTTAGCAGCCATGGTAATTTCCTTTTTTTATTTTAGAGGATTACATGTCATTGCGAGGAGGGCGATTTTCCCGACGAAGCAATCTCCATTGACGGAGACTGCTTCGCCGCTAACGCGGCTCGCAGTGACATTTATTATCCGACAATGCCGAGAAGATCGCTCTCGCGCATAATGAGCAATTTCTTGCCGTCCATCTTGACTTCGGTGCCTGAGTACTTGGCGAAAAGCACAATGTCGCCGACTTTTACATCCATCTCAACACGTTCGCCTTTATCGTTGCGCTCACCGGGACCGGCGGCTAATACTTTGCCTTGCTGGGGTTTTTCTTTTGCGGTTTCGGGCAGAACAATTCCGCCTGCGGTTACTTCTGCCTGTTCGACTGCTTCAATGAGCAAACGCGCGCCCAAAGGTTTAAATGTTACTTTTGCCATTTCTTGTCTCCTGTTTAGGATTTTGGATTTTTTGAATAAGCACAATATTTTAGCACTCAACAGCGGCGAGTGCTAATTTCAATATTACCCATTTAAAGAGGCAAAGTCAAGGTGAGTATATAAATTCTTACAAAACTCTGATGCGAACCCGCGTTGCGCCACCCCCAGCCTGATCTAAAAAAATAGAGAGATTCCAGCCTGAATCGGGTTGATAGCCCCCAGACTCGCGGCATGAGTTAGATAAGCAAAAAAAGATTTCACCACAGAGCGCACAGAGTCCACTGAGAAAAACTCCGCGTTTACGATTAATTATGGGCGCGGCCAATCCAACAACAACACTTCAGCCAATAAACGCGCATTCACATTTCTATCCATCTTCTCCAGCGCAGATTCCAGATCGCCGACCACGCGCCGCGTAGTGGATAAACTCAACCTGCCTGCCAAAAATTCAATTTCCATGTTGCGATCAATGTTGATTAGCGGAGTCTCAGCCTGTGCCACACGCAGTAAAACATCACGCCAATAAGAAAGCCAGATCAAAATGGTTTGGCGCATAATGTCCTTGTCTTTGGCGAGTTTATCGGCGTAGGCGAATTTCTCCACGCGCGAGGCGGGGAGCAGGGTTTGTAGATCGTTCAAACGTTCTTCGCGCTTTTCAAGCACGGTCGCATCATCCACAAGTTTGCGGGCGTAGCCGGGTCTTCCGCCGCTGATGTGTGCCAGCAGGCGGGCTCGTTCTTCATCCACGCCGCGTTCAAGCAAATCTGATTCAATTGCGCTGACAGGCAGCGCGCGCAGGCGCAGAATTTCACAGCGCGAGATAATGGTCGGCAGGAGTTGTTCGGGGGTGTCGGCCGTCAATAGCAAAATGGCGTGCGCGGGCGCTTCTTCGAGTGTTTTCAGCAAAGCATTGGCGGCGTTGTCGTTGGCTTCCTGAAAACGTAAAAACATAGCCACGCGATATTTAGCCTGATACGGTTTCAGCGACAATGAGTGTTGCACTTCGCGCACCTGATCTACTTTGAGCGTGCCGCCTTCCTTTGGCAGTCCGTCGGCATCCAACGCCTGGATCACGTTCATGTCGGGGTGCCGCATGGCTTCGATTTGTTTGCAATCGCGGCAGTGCCCGCATGGAATTCCTGCGGCAATGGGTTTTGTGCAGTTCAATGCCTGGGCGAGGCGCAAAGCCAAAGTCCGCCGGCCCAGTCCGGGAGGTCCGCAGAAAAGATACGCGTGACGTACATCGCCGCGCGCCGCGTGCTGGTGGAGCATATCCACAGCCCATTCATGTCCGAGCATGTTCCAGTTATCAGTCATTGATTTGATTCTAACAGGTGACAGTCACTTCTAAAGTGACTGTCACCTTAAAAGTTTTATTCCTGCCCTGCTCGTAATCTCAAATAGGAATCATATCTTTCGGGATAAATCGTTCCAGCCTTCACCGCCGCCAACACGGCACAGCCAGGCTCGTGTTTGTGCGTGCAGTCGCTGAACTGGCAGTGGGGCACGAGGTCGCGCAGTTCGGGAAAGTATGCGTCAATCTCTTCGGCTTCGGTATCCCACAACGCCAGGCTTTTCCAGCCCGGAGTATCTGCCACATATCCGCCGCCATCGAGTGCGAACATCTGGCGCGTGACGGTGGTGTGCCTGCCTTTTTTCATAGCCGCGCTGATCTCGTTTACCGCAAGTCCCAGCCCGTCTTGAATCATATTCAACAAACTCGATTTTCCCACCCCGCTGGGTCCCGCAAGCGCGCTGACTTTCTTTTGCAGTTGAGTTTTCAATTCATCCACGCCCGCGCCTGTTTTTGTGGAGGTGTAAATCACGCGGTAGCCAATGGATTCGTACACGCTAAAAAGTTCTTTTGCATTCTCCACAAGATCAATTTTATTTGCGATGATGACAGCGGGAATTTTTTGTTTTTCAGTGATTACCAAAAAGCGATCCAACATTCTTAATTTTGGAGTTGGACTCGCGCAGGCAAAAACGAATACGGCTTGATCGGCATTTGCCAGTAAAACCTGTTGAAAGATTCCCTGCGGGCGCGGATCCAACCTAACGATGGCTTGGCTGCGCTCTTCGACATTTTCCACGACCCCGCTTCCGTCATCCAGAAGCGTGATGTTAACGTAATCGCCCAGCGCTGCAATATCGCCCATGGCGCGCCCCTGCTTAAGTTTGCCGCGCAGCCGGCAAATAACAAAGCCCTCACCGGTTTCTACTGTAAAGAAACCAGATTGGGCTTTAACAATCAAACCTCGTTTTTGAATTTCGTTTGTCAAATGGCTACCTTACTTCAATTAAATCATTTGCTCTATCCAATACCTTCGCCAAATTTCATAAACTTGGTTTTTGTGGGGCGGATTGTCAATCCGCCCGCGAGATACGGCAAAAAAGTTGAATTCAATCCCATATTTAGCCACGCAGGATGCCATTCCGCGCTACAAAATTGGCAAAGGTGTTGTCTATCGGGGGGGCTTAGCCCCCCGATAGAGCGGATTCCACTACAAAATTTACGGCGCAAACCCGCCATTGGGAGCAACAGGCGGGGTTGGCGTGTAAGGCGGCTCGCCGATGCGTCCAAAGGGAGGCACGCTTTGCGGACTGCCGTAATAATAGGTTTCAACCATGGCGCGGAAGATAGGCACGGCGTATTCTGAACCTTCGCCGATATTTTCAACAATTACCGCAATGGCAAGATCAGGCTGACCCGTATCGGCTTGATTCAAAGTGTAACCGGCAAACCATGCGTGTGATAATCCGTTGCCAGATTCGGCAGTGCCGGTTTTTCCAGCCACGTCATATTGCAGACCGCGCAGGTTAAAACGCGCCGTGCCACGCGGATTTTGTGTAACCATTAGCAGGGCTTCGCGGATAATATCCAAATTCTCTGCGCGCAGTGGAAGTGTGCCGTTTGCTTCGGGGCGGAATACAAGTTTGGCGTCACCCTCAACCGGCTGAATCTTCTCAACGATCTGGGGTCTATATAAAGTCCCGCCGTTTGCGATGGCGGCCATAAATCGCGCAACTTGCAGAGGCGTCACCAACATATCGCCTTGTCCAATGGATTGGTTAACAGCATCCACATCTGTAACAGGGTCAATGATCTGTCCGCTGACTTCTTCCAACTGTTCAATGCCGGTCTTGGAGCCAAGACCAAAGGCGCGCGCCATCTTGGCTATATCCGCTTTGCGATCAAAGTTGAATAGGTCGAGTCCGATATGCCAGAAATATGGATTGCAGGAGCGCATCAGACCTTCCTGCAAAGTCAGCAAGCCGGAAGGTTTGGTGGATGAGTCATCGCAAAAATCTCCGGCGGCAATGGCTTTCTGGCAGTGATCGTACGTCCAGTCGTACAAGGTGCGGTCGGCAAGTTCTGTAAATTCGTATTGACAGTCGTAGGGTGTGTCTTTGAGATAAAGTCCGCTTTCAAGCGCGGCCGCCACGGTAATGGTCTTGAACGCCGATCCAAGCGGATATTGCCCCTGCGTGGCGCGGTTAAGAAGCGGCTGATTTCCGTCGTTCAACAGGTTCGACAGAGCGTTGACATTTGGGTTGGTTGGCTCGAAAAGATTCGGGTCGAAGTCTGGGCCAGAGGCCATGGCAACAATGCGCCCCGTATCCACTTCCATTACAACGATGGCGCCGCGAAAAAACTCCATGGCTTGCTGGGCATAAAATTGCATGTTCTGGTCAATGGTCAGGTAGACCGAGTCTGCCGGCTGTGGGTTGGTTTGTCCAAGAGTCGAGAGGATCTGCCCAGTGGGACTAACCACGCGCAAGATTCCGCCATGCTGTCCGGCAAGGTAATCTTCGGCCCATTTTTCAATTCCGGCTTGTCCCGCTTTTTCGCTGCCGTTATATCCAAGCCGCCGATATGAATCAAGGTCTTCGGCGGAAATGGATAAAGTGTATCCCACGGCCTGCGGGGCAATTCCTGTTCTAAAATAATAACGCGAGTTGTATTCGTTTGAGATCACCAACCCGCCAGGGCTGATGGACAGCAGGCGTTGGGCTTCGTTACGTGTGCCTTCGCACATGGGCAAATACCAGCCCGGCCCGGAAGCGTCAATTTGATCGCGGATATATTCTGGATCAAACCCACACAAACGCCCCAGGTCTGTGACGAGTGTGTTGATCATGTCAAGGTCAATCTGATCGGTTTGAATGCCAAAAGCAAAGGCATCAGCCTGAGAGACTATTGGTGCGCCTGCACGGTCATAAATATCGCCACGCGCGGGTACGCTGTATTCCATGGCGAGCGAGTTGCCGCCCAGTAGTTCAGGCAGGATCATGCCCTCATCCCATTGAAATTTCCAGCCGCCTTCATTGACAAGGTGAACGACAATATTGCGTTGAATATCGCCGGCCAGCACAGTTTTATAGGTGATGCTGTACGCAACTTCTGCCGCGTACGGACTGAGCAGGGAGGAGTTGATCGTATATTCGACACTCGCCGCGCTCATGGTGTTTAGCGCATCGTTATATCGCTTTGAAAAATCCTCAAGCGTGATTGCGTCTTGACTGGTTTGACTCAGCATGGCGTACATGCTGGCGTAATCATCTTTTTGCAAAGCCTGTAAAAATATATTTACAGCCGCTTGGGCGTCAGGCGCGGGGGTTATCTCTACCGACGGGGTAGGCAGGGATTGGGTGGGGGTGGAAGTTGCAAAAATATCGGTGAGTGGGCCGCTTCCGCCAGAACTGCATGACGAGAGAAACAGCAGTATCAGAATATAGTTTATCCAACGTAGAGGTTTCATTCGTTTCCTTTCAATTCGCTGCGTAAGATCGCGCCCGAAACAGGACATTCATAACCTAATAAGTTTTGACACGCCGCTGGAACGTCTGCCAGCGGAAGGACATCCAGCGCGTTCAAAGTACGCACCACGTGGCACATGGGCAAGCCCATTACACTGGCATAACATCCGCGCATGGATTCTACTGGTTGAAAATCAGGATGTTGAATGGCGTACGCGCCGGCTTTATCCAATGGGTCGCCTGTTTGGACATACGCCGAAATTTCATCCTCTGAATATGCGCGCATGGGAACGTCGGTGATGCACAACTCGGTCAACATTTTTCCGTCGCTGACTCGGTAGAATGACACTCCGGTAAAAACCTGATGGGTGTGACCGCGCAATTGATTTAACATCCGCGCGGCATCCTGACTATCTTTTGGTTTGCCAAGAATAGAATCGCCATCCACCACGGCAGTATCTGAGCCGATGATAATGGTTTCGGGCTGCGCTTTTTCAGCCACAGCCAGAGCCTTGGCTTGGGCGAGGCGTAAGACATAATCACGGGGTGATTCGCCCGCCTGTTGTGTCTCATCCACATCTGAGACGGCCACGGTAAACTTCCAATTTCCAAGCGCAAGCAATTGCCTGCGGCGCGGAGAGTTGGATGCCAGTACAATCATTTTTTTATCTGTCACGCGCAAGATTCTAACACAGTCTATTTTGGCGACCTTAATTGTATGTGAGTAGCAAAAAGCAGATTCCCACTGGCATATTCCTTTATCACGTTGTACAATCTTTGAAAAAAATCTGTCTAGTCAATATGGAGGCAAAAATGAAACAATTGAAAGATCGAATTCTACGAGATGGCCAAGTGTTGGGGAATGGAATTTTGAAGGTTGATAGTTTTATCAATCATCAAGTTGATCCGGCGTTGATGGATGCCTGCGGACGGGAATTTGCCAAACGCTTTGCAAATGTCGGCGCGACCAAAATTCTCACCGCTGAAATTTCAGGCATTGCGCCAGCCATCGCCACCGGACTTCATCTTGGGTTGCCCGTTGTGTATGCGCGCAAGACCAAGCCCGTCACCATGCCCGATCAGGTTTACCTCACGCTTGCGCCATCCCACACCAAAGGGCGCATGGTCGAGTTGATCGTCTCGCCCGAATATCTTGCCAACGGCGAAAAGGTTTTAATTATTGATGACTTCCTCGCTTCGGGCGCAACCATTTTGGGCTTGGTACGGTTGGCTGAAGCGGCGGGGTCGCACATCGTCGGCATTGGCGCGTTGATCGAAAAAGATTTCGAAGGCGGCCGCGAAGCCCTCAAACCCGTGGGCGTACAAGTCGAATCTCTTGCATGTATCGCTTCGTTGGATGGCAATAAAATTACATTTGTGGACTGAGCGTTGAACCTCAAACGTTTAACGTTTCTGAGACACATCATCGGTTGGATATTTGCCCACATGAGTTTTCTCATCCCAGTTGCGCGTTTGCGTGAAACCCCGAACCTGATTGCGTTTCAGCATCCTTCTCCCAGCTACAAGTTTCATGTGTTAATCGTCCCCAAGCGTGAAACGGCTTCTCTGGCGCAACTTGACCCAGCCGATACCGCCTTCCTGACTGACCTGTATTCCGTCGTGCAAAGTCTGGTGGCTGAGTTTCATTTGCAGGCGTATCGTCTGATTGTGAATGGCGGCGCGTATCAGGATTTTCCTCATTTGCATTTTCATCTCATTTCAGATGTTACAGGTCATCGACCTTTGACCTCTTCTTTTGACACAGGATTAATACATGACAGATTCCATTGCCATTCTCGATTTCGGTTCGCAATACGCGCAGATCATCGCGCGGCGTGTGCGTGAAGTAAATGTCTACTGCGAGTTGTTCCCGTGGGATGCACCGCGCGAGAAAATCCTCTCGATCAACCCCAAAGGTTTCATCCTTTCTGGCGGACCAAAATCTGTTTACGAAGAGAACGCGCCGTACATCCAAAAATTTATTTTGGAATCAGGCTTGCCCATTCTCGGAATTTGCTACGGGATGCAGGCATTGACTCACGCCCTCGGCGGCAAGGTTGACCCTTCGGCAAACCGCGAATATGGGCAGGCAGTGATCGAGCCTTTAATGCCTTCGATTCTTTCCGTGCTTTCAACCGTGTGGATGTCGCATGGTGATAAGGTGACAAAGATGCCCGAAGGTTTCGTTGCGCTGGCCAAAAGTGGAAGCAGTCCCTTTGCGGCGATGGGCGACATGCAGAGAAAATATTTCGGCGTGCAATTTCATCCCGAAGTGCATCACACGCCCAATGGAATTGAACTGCTCAAACATTTTGCAATTGATATTTGCGACGTTAAACCAGACTGGACTCCATCCTCCATCATCGAAGCCAGCGTCAAGCGGATTCAAGAGCAGGTCGGAAAAGAGCGTGTGCTTGCGGCGGTCAGCGGCGGCGTGGATTCAACCGTTGCGGCGGCGTTGGTGCATAAAGCCATCGGCGATCAACTTGTGACCGTTTTTGTAGACACGGGACTGTTGCGGCACAAGGAAGGCGAACAGGTTGCCGTTGCTTTGCGCGGCGGGCTTGGCGTGGAGTTAATTACGGTTGAGGC
>JAIFKY010000163.1 GCA_020049345.1 Anaerolinea sp. | reverse complement strand
TTTTTTAGTTCAATTCGCGTGAATTTGCGGAATTCGCGGCTAAGGTTTGGGGACAAACGATAATCAAATAGCAAGTTATGCGGTACTGCCTAAAAACTATTTGGCGGGAGCCTGATAGCCGGTAGCGGCGACCATGGCGCGAACCATGTCGTACTCAGCATCCGTGGCGGGGGCAATGCCAGACCAACCGTAGAAGTCGGCGCTGCCAATGGATGTGCCCCATGCTTCGGTTGCGGCAAAGGCGACGAGGGCTTCTTCAATTTGAGTGCGTGTTTCAGCAGGGAACTCAGGACCAAAAGCCAGGGTGTCGTTTGGAATGGCTTGAGAGATGGCAAGGATGCGGACTTTCTGCATAACGTCCGGCGCTTCCACGCGGATGTTGGCGCGGGCATCAAGTACGCGCCAGCCGTCGCACAATAATTTTTTGCCTTCAGCATCGGGGGCGCAGTTCGGAATCGCCTCGGCAGGAATTTCGTACATATCCTCGGTGACTTTTCCGGCTGCGTAGTCATCATAGGTGAATACGGGTTTGCCATCGGGATTCAAAGGAACGCTGTAGAAAACGGTACCGAAATCAACTTCGCCATTGTAGACGGCGGTAACGGTCTGGTTGTGACCACCGGTCTGTTTCTGTTCACCGGGGGTGATGCCTGCATCGGCAAATTCAACCGCAGGAACCATGTAGCCAGAGGTGGAACCCTGATCACCGTAGCCCCAGGTTGCGCCTTCGAGATCGGCAAGGGTCTGGAATTTGCTATCGCGCGCGACAATATATTCAGCCCAGTAAACCGGATAGCCAAAGCGGACGGCTTTGAAGGCAACATCCACGCCGCACAATTGGCTGGCAAGGGCATAGCCCAAGCCGGGGATGAAAGCCATGGTGTCGGCAGGGGAGGCGCACATTTCTTCAATGGTCGCGGCGTAGGAGGTGGGGACGGTTACTTCAAAAGCCAAACCGGTGGCTTCGTTCAAAGCAGCAGCCATTACTTCGCCGCCAGTGGTGATGATGTTCGCATCCACTGAGGGGACGAACAATACTTTGATCGGGTGCTCAGGCGAGCCAACTGCGGGCATGGGCGGCTCAGTGGCAACCGGGGCTTCGGTTGGGGCTTCGGTCGCGGCGGGGGCTTCTGTTACAGCAGGCGCCTCAGTGGCGGCTGGTCCACAAGCGGACAACAACATAGAAGCGGCAACAACGAGAGTCAACAGGACAAATACAAAACGTTTATTCATATCTTCTCCTCTTAAGAGATATAAAGGTTGCGGGGCGGGAACGCCCCTGAGATTTAAGATAATAACCCAAATCAATTGTGCAAACAAGTACGCTTATGTTAAAAAACCAGGACTTTTACAAAGTCAAAAAACTTTGCAGACTCTGTGATGAGACACTTTCCCACCCCCTGCTTTTAGCCACTCGCCAGAGTTGCCGGAATTTGTTCAAACAGATTAGTTGAGTTACAATAACATGAAATTTTTTATTTTAGACCCGCTAAAATAGCCAAACTCCAACAATCGTTCAACACAAGAGGCGCGTATGTTTATCCGTCGCAAAAACAGATCGTCCATTTTGACGATATTATGCCTATGTATTATTCTTTTAGTGACAGCCTGTTCACCACAGCGCGCGCAAGTGAATTTTGTTTTCATGCGCACCAGCGATTTCACCGAGCCATACTGGCAGGGTGTGATCAAGGATTTTGAAGCGCAAAATCCAGACATTCAAGTTAATCTTTATGTTTTCACCTGGGAAGAAGGCCGCCAGAAGATAGCGGATATGGTCGCACAGGGCAAGCCGCCAACTTTAGCGCGCGTGGCAACCCGCTGGATTCCAGAATACGTAGCGGCTGGGCTGCTTGAACCAGTGGATGGCTACATGACGACAGAATTCCGATCCAAGTTCATTCCTTTGCTTATTAATGAAGGTTCCCAATATGAAGGCAGAACTTTTGGACTGCCGATCACAGTTTCATCACGCGCGTTGTACTATAACAAGACCCTGTTCAAACAAGCGGGATTAACTTCCCCGCCAAACAACTGGGCTGATTTGAAAACCGCATCTCAGGCAATTCACGCGCTGGGAGCAGACACCTACGGATTTAGCGTTCAAGGCAACGAAGCAGAAACCTCCACCTATTTTTATTATTTTCTGTGGGGCAATGGCGGCGAGATCTTAACCACAGACGGCACACGCCCTGCATTCAATGGTCCTGAGGGACAGGATGCGGCGCAGTTTTTGAAGGATATGATCGACGCGGGCTTAACCCAGCCCAACCCTGCCGCAAGCGGACGGAAAGACATGGAAACCGCCTTTGTGGAAGGGAAACTGGGCATGGTCATCACCGGACCATGGCTGGCGCGCAGACTGGCAACCGACGCGCCCAACCTGGATTACGGATTATCCACCATCCCATACCAGACCACGCCCACCACACTGGCGGCGCAGGACACGCTCATTTTATTTAAACAGGCTGAAAACAAGGATGCCGCATGGAAGTTTGTTGAATTCCTGTACGCAGATGAATATCGCCTGAAGTATGCCCTGGGTGACGGAGTTCTTCCTGAAAAAATATCGGTTGCTCAAAACAGCCAGATCACAGAAAACCCGGCCTACAGTTTCTTTATGGAAAAACTTCCAACCGGAAGGTTTGAGCCATTAAATGTCAAAAGCGCAGATATTTCCAAGGTAGTGGCGGAAGCGCTTCAATCAGCATACAAAAATGAAATATCCACGACAGAAGCGCTCAATGTTGCGGCGGCCAAAGTCTTGCAGATGCTGTCTTATTCCGCGACCTCCTGGTAAAGCATGATACAAACTTCGCAGATCAATCTGGAAAAGTGGCGGCAGATCTCAAAGGATCACTTTTCCAAAATTACTCCGTACTATGATCAGGGCCGCGACTTTGAAGGAAAACAGCCCTGGATGGAAGAGATCAATCGGCACACATCCATTGGACAGAATGACTGGGTGCTGGACGCTGGCAGTGGAACCGGACTTTTAGCCGCTCAATTTGCGGGGCAAATAACTGGTCACATGCTTGGCTTGGAGCCTTCCCGCGCCATGCTACAGCAGGCGCTGCGCAGGGAACAGCCCGCCAATTTGGGTTGGTTGCAGGGAATTTCTGAGACCCTGCCTTTTGCAGACAGCACGCTAAAAGCGGTCTTTCTCTCACAGGTTTGGCATCACCTCCTGAACCAGGATCAGGCCGGGCGTGAGTTTTTTCGCTGTCTAAAATCGGGCGGCGGGTTATTTATCAAAACTTATTCCCATGCCCAAATTCAGGCGCGCTGGGATTTGCAATTTATTTTTCCAGAGTTAATGCCGCTGATGTTGAGCATTTATCCCGATGTGCCTGACTATGAGTTGCTGCTTAAAAAAATCGGCTTTGCCTCCGTTGAGTTTCAATCCACTTCCAGAGAAAATTTCATGCTTCCATCACAGATATTGACCATCTCGCGCCAAAAGGCCTGGTCTATGTTTTCCTATCTTAGCGAGGCAGGCATTGCCGAAGGCGAAGCGCGGCTGGAAGCGTTGGTTTCATCTGGCGATGCGCCAATTTCATATCCTGAAGTTCACCTGCTGGTTATCGCACTTAAATAAAAGCAAGGAGAAATAAATCCATGTTTCGTTGGCTCACTTCCGGTTTATTGTTACGAATTTTGTCCGCGCTGTTGATTGTTTCAGTGGCGCCCATTTATGTCATTATTACTTTTACCCAGCAAAGTTATAAAACCACCCAGGTTGACGTGGTAACCCAGAGTCAAAAAGCGCTTGACGCAAAAGCCATTCAAGGACTTGAAGCGCGTTCGATCATGCTTGCAAACTCTGTCGCAGACTTTTTGGATAACCGCGAAAATGACCTGCGCTTCCTGGCTTCTCAAACGCCTGATATAAATACCTATAAAAATTTCGGCTCGGCGCAAAACGGAAGCCTGTGGACGATCAAAAGCGATGGGCAGCCGGCAAACTTCAAGATGCCTCTCTATCAGGAAATTGTTTTTGTAGACATGGACGGGAACGAGCAGATCAAGATTAGTAATGAGTGCAGTGAATATCCGTTCACATGCGGCATGGCGGAAGACAATCAATTAAAAAATGTCAGCAAACCCGCGAACACCCTTTATAAAAGCGAGACCTATTTTTCTGAAAGCGTAAAATTAAAGCCCAATGAAGTTTACATAGGCGCGCCAATTGGGTTTCACCTCCCTCCTGAAATTGCCTACGCCAGCGCGCAGTACCGCCCAGGACAGCGGTATCGCGGCGTTTTACGCATGACAGCCCCGGTTGTTCAGGATGGAAAACGAATCGGAACATTGGTCATGGCTATTGAAATGCTGCATCTGATAGAGTTTACAGCCCATGTTGCGCCCTCCAACCCAACTCCGCAGGCCGAAATTGACGCCCGCGAAGCGGATTTTTCCTACATGATCAACCCCGAAGGCTGGGCAATCAGCCATCCGCGCCATTTCAACATTTACGGTGTGGACGAGAACGGACAACCTGTAAAAGGCATCAGCGAATCTGATCAAACGCAGGTGGATAATTTGTACCGCCCGGGCAACCTAAGTCAGATGGGGTTTATTGACCCGGGTTTTCCTGAACTTGTTCTGCGTAACAAAAAAGGGGAACATGGCATGTTGTGGACAAATGAAAACAAACGCGCGTTGATCTACGCATCCATCCCTTATTTCAGCGGACAATACAACACGCCCGCCGGATTCGGGTTGATGATCCTCAGCACCGACGGCGGACGCCTGCACGTGGATGCGGAAGTCTTAAGCAAACAATTTGACAATAAAGTGCAAAGCCTGAGTCAGTTTTCATTCCGCTTGATCATCGTCACCCTTTTGGGCGTTTTGATGCTGGCGGTCTTGCTGGCGCGCACCATCGTATCTCCAATTTTGAGTTTGACCAACGTTGCCAAGTTAATTGAAGCGGGTCAATGGGATAAAGTGGATATTGCCAGACTTGAAAAAATTGGCGGCGGCGCCGAAGTTGGTCAACTGGCGCGCATCTTTGCCTCCATGACCCGTCAGGTGTACGTGCGCGAAACTGATCTTCGCAAGCAGGTCGAAGGCTTGAAAATTGTCATTGACGAAACCAAGCGCAAGAAGGCGGTTGAAGAAATTACAGACAGTGAATTCTTCCAGAACCTGAGCGAGCGCGCTTCAAAGATACGCCAAAGACAGCGTTCATCTTCGCAAAACCCAGATACAAATCAAAGCTAAAAATAATGGTACGCTCTTTCAGAAAACTGCTATCCATCGCGCCAGGTGAAGAGCAAAAGACTGCGCTGCTTTACACATTACATTTGCTCTTCTACCTCGGCTTGATGTGGGGCGACGCGGCGCGTGAAACGCTTTTTCTCTCTGCCTGGTCGGCAGATGATTTGGCGTTTGTGTTTGTAATTTATGCCGTTTTCGGTTTCATCATGGGGCTTGCCTACACTTTTGTCGCCGACCGAATCAGCAATGGGATGCTCTTAAAAATAATCATGGGGATCATGGTCTTGTGGCTGATCTCTGTGCGCCTTATGTTGGTTACCAATGGCGGACCACGCGGGGCAGTCTACCCATATTTTTATCTGGTGTACAGCGCGTTTCGTGATCTGTCCACCATGCATATTCTCGTCTACATCAATGACTTTTACGACACCCGCGCCTCCAAACGCGCCCTGCCGCTGATGCTCTCGGCGGGAATTGCGGGCGGAACACTGGCAGGGTTTAGCGCAAAATTACTCAACCAGTGGGTTGGGCTGGAAAACACCCCTCTGGCGTGGGCTGCCGCGTTGGCAATCTGCTTCATCCTCATCTTGATCATCGAACGACGCCTGAGTGACGATTTGGGGCAAATCGAACGTCTGCGAAAAAAATCACTGACATCCCAATCCCATACAAGCGGGGCGCGCGGCACAGAGAAATCAAACGGACTGCAAAATTTACGCGAAGGCTTTGGGTTTGTGCGCCAGTCTGGTTTGTTGCGCGGACTGGCAGTGGGGACTTTCGTCATGGTCGTGCTGATGAACCTGCTCACCTATCAAGCCAGCCGTCAATTCGCCATTCAATTTGAAAACAACCCCGATGGGCTTTTTAATTTCTACGGTATTCTGGGCGGCATTTCCAACGTCAGCGGATTACTAATCCAATCTTTATTTCTCAGCCGCATGATCAACTGGCTTGGCGTTGGCACCATGAACCTGATCTTCCCAATTATCACACTGGGCTCAATCTCGGCGATTAACTTTTTTCCGGGTTTATCGAGTGCGGTTTTTTCCCGTTTGGATACCAGCGTAATCAAACAGACATTCCGCAACCCGTTGGATGCCATGTTGTACAACAGCGTCCCCGTCAACAGCAAAACCCGCGCGCGCGGATTCATTGGCGGATTCATCGTCCCGATTGGCACATTGGCGGCAGGCTTGATCCTGCTGGCGATCAAATCGCAAATACTGACAGGCGCGCTCGTTATCTCCATCGGCATGGGGTTGGCTCTGCTGTACGTAATTGTTATGTTTAACGTGCGGCGCGAATATGGACGATCCATGACCAGCCTGCTGGCTGGCGATGAAGTTGCCATCTTTCGCCAGGATCAATCTGAAGTATTGCCCCCAGACCCAGCCACGGTGGCCTTGCTGCGCGAAAAACTGCACACCCTGCCCATGGACGCCAACTCTGACGGGCAGGCGGTCTTCATCAGCCAGATTTTGTACGACATGGATTCCCGATCCATCCTGCCGTCGATCCTCGAAATGGCAGATCAACGCGGGGCATTCTTCCGCAAGGGCATCATCGAATTCTTGGATCAATCCAGTTTAAATCAACCTGAATTCGTCAATCTTTGCCAGCGTAACCTTGATGACGCAGAACCTGTTGTGCGCGAAGCGGCGGCGGGCGCATTGTTAAACTATATCAAACGCAACACTGGCAACCGTGAAGACGGAATGGAAATAACCATTCTGAACGATCTTTACACTCACCTTGATGAATTGGAACTTGACGAGCAAACCGAACTCATCATCCTGCTGATGCAGCACGGCTCACTGACGCAACAGACAAACGCGCAGTCAACCCTCGACCGTTGGCTGGATTCTGCTAAAGAAAGCAACCCCGCCGATGAAGACAGCGCCCAAACGCTGGCGGCTGGATTGCTTGTTTTGGTTGAAACAGAGGGCAAACACGCTGCCCGCCTGACGGATTTGGTCAGCGCCACGCTCGAAAATCCACACCCATATATGCGCCGTCAATTAATTCCCGCTTTGGTGCGCCAAAGTAAATACATCCATTGGAATGATGAGCATTGGGCTGTGAAAAATCTTATAAAACTGCTCGGGGATTCTGAAGAAACCATTCGGCTGTCTGTGATCGAAGAGTTGCAGGAAGAAGTAAAAACAATCCCGCTCAAACCTGTAATATGGCAGGCGTTGAACGATCCCAATCTGGCTGTGCGGCGGCTGGCTTGCAAATTACCCATCCGCTTAAAATGGGCGGAAATGCAAATGCTGCGCGGATGCCTGGATGCCGAAACCGCCCAAGCCGCTCCTTATCGGGCTGAAAGCGCCACCTACCTGCTTATTCAATCCAACCCTGGCGGAACACGCGCCGCGCTGGGAAAAGCCGCCGAGTCTTTGGTGCGCGATACGTATTGGCTGGCGTTGCAAGGCTCGGCATTGAAAGACATGGCGTTTGCAGAAAATCCGCCGCGACCGGGCGCCCGCCTTATGTTTAACGCATTTCAAGAAGCATCGCTCTCCGTTTTGGATCGGGTTTTCTGGCTGATCAGCGCCGACAGCAGCGAAGAGGAAGTTCAAGCTGTACAGCGGGCTTTACCCTCCAGCGACCCCGCGGAACGGGCAAACGCCGCCGAAGCATTGGAAGCCATTTTGCCGCCTGCTTTGGCGCGTCAACTTTGCCGCCTGCTGGATGGTTCATCGGCGGAGGAAATACTAGCCTGCGCCGAAACCGAACTGGGTATGCGCCCGCCCAACCTGATGCAAGTCCTCCAAAATGCGTGGACTCAACTCAACGCGCAAAACACCCGACCCAGCCTGTCTCATCGTCTGCAAAATTTCTACGCCGACGGCTGGCTGACAACCATTGCAATCTACCTTCTGACAGAAATTCAATTATCCGACAGCCGCCTGTCCATTTCGCCCCAAGCCCTGCGCGAAGCCTTATTGCAGACGCTTAAAGCAGAGTTGCGCCCCAATGTGCAGGAAGCCGCAAGGCTGGTGTTATCTCACGCGGATGTAAATTTAAAGGAACTTAGCATGTCAAATTCCCAATCGCTTACGCTCATTGAAAAAGTAATTTTTCTAAAAGAAGTGCCCTTCTTTAATGACCTCTCCCTTCAAGAGATATGTATTCTGGCAGGCATTAGCGAAGAGGAAAGTTACCCTGCAGACCATAAAATTTTCTCACAGGGAGATAACACGAAGTCGCTGTATCTTGTGATTCATGGGCAGGTATCCATTCAACAACAAACCCGTACCGGCTCCATTGTGCGGTTAAAAACGTTGGGAGCTAAAAACTACTTTGCAGAAACCTCCCTGTTTGACGGCGCTCCGCACCAGGCGGATGTGGTAACGATTGAAGCCGTGGATATTTTGCTGATTCGCCAATCCACGCTTTTCACGCTCATCCGCCGCCGACCTGATATTGGGCTGTCACTACTCAAAGCGCTCAGTCAACGCCTGCGCGAAACCTACGCCCAGGTCGCTCAAAGCGAACGCGCCAAACCGCAAAAATTAGTGAGCCTGTACGACAAGATGGAGAAGTGAGAAAACCAACACCTCCGAGTTCTTTTAGAACTCGGAGGTGTTTTTTCATATTTGCTATAATGAATACACTTTAAAACCATTGGGAGTTAACCATGCCCGCGCCTGACCGAATCAAACAACTTGTTGAAACCTTTGAACAGAATATTGATGAATATCGTTCACACAAGAACGAGACGGAATTGCGCCGCCAGTTCCTCGACCCATTCTTTGAAGCATTGGGCTGGGATGTGGATAACAAAAAAGGCGCAAGCGAATCCGAAAAAGAAGTGGCGCACGAGTTTTCGGTGGAAATTGAGGGTCAGCAAAAGAAAGCGGATTACGCCTTCCGCGCCAGCAAAGAGAGCAAGGGAAAGTTCGATTTTCTGGTGGAGGCAAAGAAGCCTTCTGTGAAAGTGGAATTCAATCTGGACGCGGCGTTTCAGATCCGCCGTTATGGATGGAGCGCAGGCATCTCGATCAATATTCTGACTGACTTTGAACATTTCGCGATCTATGATTGCCGCGTCAAGCCAAAATACGGAGAGAAGGCGGCGCTCAATCGTCTGACATTAATTCATTACAAAGATTATCTGGAGAAGTGGGACGAGATCGCAAGTCTCTTTTCTCCAGAAGCGATCCGCAATGGCTCGTTGAGCGGATATGTCAAAAGTATCAAAGGCAAAAAAGGAACCGCCGATGTGGATGATGATTTCCTACAGGAGATCGAACGCTGGCGCGAACTACTGGCAAAGAGCATTGCTTCCAACAACGACTGGATCGACATAAGCGGCTTGAATTACGCGGTGCAAATGGTGATTGATCGCATTGTCTTTTTGCGTATTTGCGAAGAGCGCAGCATCGAACCTGAGAATCAATTGCAGGATATTGCAAACAAAGAAAACATCTATCAAGAGTTGATTGCCTTATTCAAACGGGCAGATACAAAATACAATTCAGGATTGTTCCATTTCTCCAAAGAGGAAGGACAAGCCAGCCGTCCCGATGACCTGACCTCGCGTTTGGACATTGACGATAAAACGCTGAAAGACATCATCCTCAATTTGTATTATCCCAAAAGCCCGTATGCCTTTCTTTATATTCCCTCCGATATTTTGGGACAGGTGTATGAACGTTTTCTGGGGAAGGTCATTCGATTAACCGAAGGACACCGCGCAAAGGTTGAGGAAAAGCCCGAAGTAAAAAAAGCAGGCGGCGTATTTTATACGCCCACATTTATCGTCGAAAACATCGTAATCCATACACTCGGCAAACTGTTGATGGGGCTAACGCCCAAAGAAGCGGCAAAATTAAAAATCGTAGACCCCGCTTGTGGGTCGGGAACTTTCCTGCTCGGCGCGTATCAATACCTGCTTGACTGGCATTTGAAATGGTACATGGAAAATGATCCAGAAAAATGGGCGGGCGGAAAATCTCCCGCTGTCTATCAATCTGTCACGTATCAAAGGAAGTCTGAGGAGAAGGAAAATTTCGAAGGCAGGCGCGTAATCCGCGAAAGTGTTGTGGATGTGAAAGGCGAATGGCGGCTGACGACAGCGAAGAAAAAAGAGATTTTGCTCAACAACATCTTCGGCGTGGATATTGACCCGCAAGCCGTGGAAGTGACCAAACTTTCGCTGCTGCTCAAAGTGCTGGAAGACCTGAACGGGCAATTGACTTTGGGCATGGATCGCCTGCTGCCTGATTTGGGAAACAACATCAAATGCGGAAACTCCCTCGTCGGCGAGGATTATTTTGAAGGCAAGTTGATGGCAGAGCAGGAGGAACGCAACCGCGTCAATCCTTTTGATTGGGAAGACGCTTTCCCCGAAGTTTTCGCGCAGGGGGGCTTCGACGCGGTGATTGGCAACCCGCCGTATATTCGGATTCAAGCCATGCAGGAATGGGCGGCGGAACAGGTGGAATATTTCAAGCGGAAATATAAAGCCGCCAGCAAAGGCAATTACGATATTTACGTGGTCTTCATCGAAAAGGCTTTGAGCCTGCTCAACGAAAAAGGAAAGATGGGATTTATCCTGCCGCATAAATTTTTCAACGCGCAATACGGCGAACCCGCGCGCGACCTAATTTCGCAGGGCAAGCACATCTCGAAGATCGTCCACTTTGGCGACCAGCAGGTCTTTCACGACGCGACAACTTACACATGCCTGCTATTTTTGAACAAACAAAGTCAAAGTAAATTTGAGTTTACAAAAGTCAGCGACCTTGAGAATTGGCGCAATTTCAATTCCAAGACTTCCGAAGTCTCGGAGACTTCGGAAGTCTCTGGCACGATCAACACCGCAAATATCACTTCGGCTGAATGGAATTTCTCCGTTGGACAAGGCGCGGAATTATTTGAGAAGTTAAGTCAAATGCCTGTGAAGTTGGGCGATCTAACTCACCTATTTGTTGGGCTGCAAACAGACGCTGACGATGTGTATATTTTAGAGGAAATCAAACGTGAGAAAAATAAAGTTTTATGCCGCTCAAAATATACGGAAAAAGAACATTGGTTTGAAGATAATCATTTGAAGCCTTTTCTCAAAGGCTCCGTCAACATTAGACGATATTATTTTTCAGACCTGAACAAAAGATTGATCTTCCCTTACGTCACAATTGAAAATAAGTCTGTCTTGATTGACGAAAAAACATATCCACAAAAATATCCTTTGACATGGGCATATCTTGCAGAGTGCAAATCTCGCTTGTCTGCTCGCAACACAGGAAAGAAGGGAAAAGATTGGTATGGTTATGTCTATAAGAAAAACCATACACGATTTGACAGCCCTAAATTGCTTGTTCCGTCTTTGGCTACTGGAAGTTGTTTTTCAGCAGACCTAGAAGGAAGATTCTATTTTGCTGGCAGTGGAGGCGGAGGTGGCGGCGGTTATGGAATAAGCCTTTTACCTGACACCGTAATTCATTACCATTATCTTTTGGGTATCCTGAATTCAAAACTTATAAGTGAATATCTCAAAACAATTAGTACGGCATTTCAACACGGATATATCGCGCTAAATCGTCAATACATCGAGCAACTTCCCATCCGCCCAATCAACTTCGACGACCCCGCTGAAAAATCCGCGCACGACAAGATCGTCGCGCTGGTCGAGGCTATGCTGGAATTCCACAAGAGGCTTGCCACGGCGCAAAATCCGCGTGACAAGGAAAACCTCGAAAAGCAAATCGGATCAACAGACAAGGCAATTGATAAACTGGTCTACGAATTGTACGGGTTGAGCGGGGAAGAGATAAAAATTGTGGAAGGGTAAACACAAGCCGTGTATGCTCGTATAATAGCGGCAGGAGACAAACGACATGAGAAAAAATTTTATGCTGCTATTTGTAATAATAACCAGCCTTGCCCTATCCGGTTGCGAAGCGGCAACTCCCACCCCCGCGCCCGCGGCGCAAATCGCCAATCCTGCGTCTGAAAACTGCATCGCGCAAGGCGGAAAACTCACCATCGAAAAGCGCGGAGACGGCGGCGAGTTTGGCGTATGCTGGTTTGAAGACGCCCTGCAATGTGAAGAATGGGCGTTGATGAATGGAGAGTGCCCAGTCGGCGGGCGCAAAGTCACCGGCTACGGGCCGCAAGGACGGTATTGCTCCATCACCGGCGGGGAATACACCATCACCGGCGGCGATGCAACAAAAGAACAGGGAACCTGCACATTCAAAAACGGAGCCCAATGTGATGGCGCTGACTATTGGAACGGAACATGCGGCAGCGAGCCTGCCGCGCCTGCGCCGTGATATTTCCAGTCTGCGCAAAACAAACTGCCAATGAAACCATCATTGGCAGTTTGTTTTTTTATCGGCAATCTTTCAACATCAACGATCTAAAATCAACTCATCCAACAAACCCAGCAATTTATCCCCAATCACTGCGCGGCTGAAATTCTGTTCCAAATACTTGCGCCCCTTCAAACCCATCGCGCGGCTTTGTGCGGGGTCTGCGGCAAGTTTGCGAAGCGCATCTGCAATTTCATTTGCATTGCCGGGCGCGGCAAAAATTCCACAACCAGCGGCATCCACCACCTCGCGGATCACGCCATCAATCGCCAGAGCCACGGGTCTGCCCGCCGCCATGTAATCAAAAACCTTATTCGGGTAGGTCGTTTTATATTCTTCAAGCGGCTTGAGAATCGCAATGCACGCATCTGCCCCAGCCAAAGCCGAAGCCATTTCGGTTTTCGGCACAGACGGCAAAAAAGTCACATTCGACAAATTCATTTCCCCTGCCTGCGTCATCAACGCATTTTTTTCTTTTCCATCGCCAAGCAAAACGAACTGAATATTTTTTGCATCAGCCAGCAAACGAGCCGCCTCCAACACAACTTGAAGATCGTTCGACATGCCGTGCGCGCCCGCGTACAACGCAACAAACTTGTTTTTTAATCCATTGGATTCGCGGAATATTAAGCCGCTGTCAGCCGGATCAAACATGGATGGGTCAGCCCCATTGGGAATTAATTTCACACGCTTCGCCCCACGGCTGGTAACGGGTTGCAAAAATCCCGGGCTGTTGACCATCACCCGATCAGCGTGTTGATACAGGAATCGCTCCAGCCATTCAGAGAGCGCAATCAAAACGGGATTCTTCAACACGCCAACCGCAATTGCAAATTGCGGCCACAGGTCGCGCACCTCGAACAAAAATTTTGCGCCCTTCATTCGCGCCAGCGCCCAGGCAGTCACTCCCTGAAAAATGGGCGGCGATGTGCCCCACACAACATCAACGTTTTTTACGCCCAGTCCAATCCAAAAGGACGAAAGCATAAATGAAAAAAATGCAACTATACGATGAATAAAAGATTTATGGTGCGCGTCATACACAGCCGCGCGTAAAATAGTCACCCCTTCCATTTTTGAATTTACCTGATTGGTGTGGCTTCCTGTAATGTAACTGACAGGCGAAGCGATCACCGTCACCTTATGCCCCCGCGCGGTAAGCAGGCGCGCAAATTCATGGTGACGCGTGCCACCAGGTTCATTAATGGACGCGAATGCCTGATGAATGATGAGGATGTGCATGGAAAAACAAGGATGGAGTAGTGTTATCGCTTTTCTTTGATGATTATAACTGGCTCTGCGGGCCAGCCTTCCTTCGCAAAACGAACAACCAAATCTGCCAGTTCACGCGGCAGAACGTTATGAGTCAAGACATCTGCCAAAGGCATCCAGATCGGGTGATATGTGCCATGCTCAGGATTATATTCCCCATATTCCTCACCCATGCCAGTACCAAATTCACCGCTGATTTCTTCGGCTAAAAAATAATGCTGCGTCTTTTCCCAAAGAACCACCACAGCCACTTTTTGCTTGATCTCAACAACAACACCCAACTCTTCTTCAGCCTCGCGGATTGCCGCCTGTTCGGGGCTTTCCCCTTTGTCAATGCCGCCGCCAGGGAATGAATAATAATGCATTTCCGCGCGATGACGCTCAATGAGAGCGAGTTTGTCGTCTTTGATCAGAATAATGCCAGAACGGTTTCTCATGGAAATTATTTCCCAGCCAGCAAGTCACGAGTTTTATCCACATCTTCATAAATTTTTGAAATCAACGAATCCACCGAGTCGAATTTTAATTCGTCACGGATGCGGGATACAAACTCCAGTTTTACCTGCTGACCGTAAATATCACGATCAAAATCCAGCAGGTAGGCTTCAAGGCTGGGTGTTTGCCTCTCTGGCGTGAATGTAGGATTAAATCCAATATTGGTAGCCGCCATGAATTTTTCATTTCCCAAATGCGCCCAACAGGCATAAATACCGTTGGCTGGGGTGACTTTTTGCTGGGGATAGTCAATATTTGCAGTGGGGAAATTAATGGTTCGCCCGCGTCCCGCACCGCGAATGACCTCTCCGCTTAAAGTATATTGATAGCCAAGTAACTTTGCGGCTTCGCCGACATTCCCCGTGGCAACAAGTTTGCGGATTTCTGTGGAGGAGATCACACCGCTTTCATCACTCAGCGCGCTGACAACTTCGACACTGTACTCCAATTCCGCGCCAATTTCAGCCAGACGGTTAGCGTTGCCCTCGCGCCCCTTTCCAAGAGCAAAGTCATAACCAATCAACAGGCGTTTGAGATCAAGAGTCTGCTTGAGGTGGGACATATATTCCAAAGCAGTGGCAGTGGACAGGTCGCGGGTGAAGCGTTGGGTGATGACCACATCCACGCCGAGGCTGCCTAATAAATCAGCCCTTTCATCTGGGGTAGTCAGGCATTTTATTTCCTGCCCCGATAAAACGCTGGCGGGATGTGGTGCAAAAGTTAAGAGAACAGCGGGCGCATGGTTCGCGCGCGCCTCTGCCGTAAGTATGCGGATAATTTCGCGATGCCCGCGATGGATGCCATCAAAGACGCCAATGGTAAGCCATGCATTTTTCGTGGAAACTTCTTCGAGGGAGTGATAATGTCGCATAGGATGAAAAAAGCCGCCGCCCATTTTGAAACTTGGGGCGGGCGGCGGTTTGCTGATATTTCTCTCTAATTAATCGGTAAAGAAAACTTTCTTGGGCTGCCATTCGCGGGAACCATCTTCACTAATGACAAGTTCCATCAGGGCAACCAATTCGCCTTGCGTGCTGACGCCGCGCACTTTTGTTTCAGCGGGTTCGCCGACAACCTTGACACGGTGACCATGGCGCACGCCCTCAACTTCATCGGGGTTAAGCTCCACGGCGGGCCAATCGCCAAGCGCTTCTGCGGCAGGGATCAGGTACTGATACCAATTACCTGCGGTGAAAGCCTCCTGCAATTTTCGCAAAGGCACCGAATCGCGCAGCGAGAACCTACCGCTCTTGGTGCGGCGCAGCCCTACGAGATACGCGCCACAACCAAGCATCACACCCAGATCGTTGGCCAGTGAGCGGACATACGTACCCGAGGAACAATGCACATCAATCACAACTTCTGGCGGCGCCCATTCAAGCACTTCGAGATGATGTACTGTGATCTTGCGCGGGGCGAGTTCAACTTCTTCACCTTCGCGCGCCATTTCGTAGGCCTTGCGTCCCTGCACTTTTACTGCCGAGTAGGGCGGGGGAGTTTGCTCAATTTCGCCTACGAATGTTTGTAATGCCGTTTCAAATTGCGCTTCAGTAACACTAACCGGGTCTTTTGTGGGCGTTACCAGCCCCTCTGCATCAAAAGTATCGGTCGAGCCGCCCAACCTAATAATTGCCTGATAGCGTTTATCAGATGCAGAGACGTATTCGCTTAACCGTACTGCGGGTCCGACAAGAATTACCAATACGCCGGAGGCGCGTGGGTCAAGTGTGCCGGTGTGCCCTGCGCGGCGCAATCCGGTTCCATTTCGTATGGCCTGCACCACATCATGTGATGTCATGCCTACGGGTTTATCTACAACGAGAGCGCCTGAGATGGCGTTCTTTACATCCTGACTATTCATGCTTTATTCCTCCTTAATTAATTATGTACTATATTATGACAAAGTCCGTCATAATTTACAATGGCTCTATTGTGCTATTCTTTTTTACTGCTGGATGTTACAAATTTAACATTTCGCGGGTCTTTTTGAGAACTTCCTTTTGAATTTCGCCCAAACCGCCCTCTACATCTGCCCCAGCGGCTGCGGCATGACCTCCGCCTTTAAAGTGTTTTGCAACTTGTGAAACGTCAATACCTGATTCCAGCGCACGCCATGAAATTTTGACGTGGTTGGAATTTTGTTCCACAAAGACCATTCCAACTTTATTCCCGTCAATGGCAGAGATCATGTTGATTAAGTCTGCATCATCATTGCCGCCATAGCCCGCAAGTTTGCGGTCTGCGATGGTGAGTGTGCCCCAGACAATGCCATTCTTGCTTTGCAAAGTGGACAGTCCAGCGCCCCAATACCGCGCGGCAGGGAATGATCTTCTTACCAGCGAGCGCATGTAAATTTCGGGCATATCCACGCCTGTTTCCATGAGCGTGGCCGCCTGGCGCAGCGCTTCTGGCGTGATGTTGGATGTGCGAAATCCGAGCGTATCTGTAATGATGCCGGTTAACAACGCAGCGGCAATTGGCTTGGTGATTGTTAATCCCCAGGCAGGCAGGCAGTTGGTGAGGATCGCAGAGGTGGCAACTTCCTCTGCTTCAATCAGATTAAGTTTGCCAAATTTTTCGTTTGTTTTGTGATGATCGATATTAATGTCGGGCTGTCCGAAATTGGCAAAGATGCTTCCTGTGCGTTTAAAATCTGCACAATCTACTGTGATAAAAGTATCGTGATTGCCCTTTGGTTCTTTTTCAATGAACTTGCTTCCGTCAAGATACTTAAATGAAGATGGCACGCCATCAGCCAGAATCATTTGCACAGTCTTGCCGGCATCGCGCAAGGCCAAGCCCAGCCCAAGCAAAGAGCCGATTGCGTCGCCATCAGGTCTTACATGCGAAGCGATGACTATTTTTTTTGCTTCGCCTAATCTATTACTTATATCCCCTATGAGTTGACTGTCCACGTATGATTATCCTCTTTTTAATTTTCAATTTGCGGTTTATGATTTCTTCATTACTTTTTATTTCTTAACCCTGCTAAAACCTTTTCGATATGGTCTGCATTTTCGGGCGTGGGATCCCAATGAAACCGCAATCTTGGAAAGGCGCGTAATTCCACTTTGGCGGCGAGAATCCGCCTAAAGAAACCAGATGCTGATTCAAGTCCGGCAAGGATTTCGGCAGAGCGTCCTGCGCCTTCAATGGCTGATACATAGACGTCTGCAAAAGCCAATTCCTTATCTATTTTTACATCTGTTATGAAAATATTTTGCAGGCGCGGATCATTAACCTCGCGGATAAGTAACTCCGAAAGTTCCTGGCGGACACGGTCTGCGATACGTTGTAAGCGAATTCCTGATGGCATTTTTTATTTACACTTTTAATTAATGATTTTCGATTATTGACGGTCGGGTGTGGTCTCACCTATTTTTCGAGACCACACCCGACCGCGACTATTTGACTATTCAACTACGTAACAAACCAATTGATCACCGGGCAAAATGTCGTTGAAACTCTTGAATCCAACGCCACATTCATAGCCCTGGCGAATCTCTTTTACATCCTCTTTCTCATGGCGCAGGGAGGAGAGGTCGCCTTCGTAGATCATATCCACTTTGCGGAAGAGACGCACGCGCGCGCCGCGCTTTAATTCACCGTCGGTCACTTTGCATCCGGCAACCTTGCCAAACTTGGAAGCGGTGAACACATCCAAGACTTGCGCGCGCCCAATGATTTTTTCCACGAGTTTGGGTTCAAGCATACCGTTGAGCGCTTTTTCAATATCCTCGGTCATGCGGTAGATAATTTCATACAGGCGAATATCCACGCCTTCTTTTTCAGCCAGACGGCGTCCGTCCACATCAGCCTGCACATTAAAGCCAATGATAATGGCTTTTGATGCGGCAGCGAGCATGACATCATTGTTGCCGATGTTGCCTGTTTCAGCGTGAAGGATATGCAAGCCGATCTCACCTTCGCCGAGTTTGTTTAATTCATTCACGATTGGATCAAGCGAGCCTTGTACGTCGGCTTTGATAATCAGGTTGAGTCCCTTTGCTTCGCCGGCTTGTACATTGGCAAACAAATCTTCAAGTGAAACTTTCTTCTTGGTTTGCGATAAAGTTTTGGCGGCTTCCATGCGGTCTGCGACAATGGTGCGCGCTTCTTTTTCAGATTTCACGACCTGGAAAATATCTCCAGCGGAGGGCATGCCGCTTAACCCCATCACCGCTACCGGCGTGGATGGTCCCGCTTTCTTGATCAGTTTTCCTCTGTAGTCTGTGATGGCACGTAATTTTCCGTATGCAACTCCGGCAACAACGATGTCGCCGGATTCGAGGGTTCCGTTTTGAACGAGCAGGGTTGCCATTACGCCTTTGGCTTTGTCCAGTTCGGCTTCGATAACCGTGCCGATGACTTTTCCGCCGGGGTTGGCTTTGATCTCGTTGCTGTCGGCCACAAGCAAAATGCCTTCCAGCAGATCGTCAATGCCTTTGTTTTGTTTGGCTGAAACAGGCACGACCATGGTTGTGCCGCCCCAATCATCAGGGACGAGTTCAAGTTCGGCCAGTTGCTGCTTCACTCGGTCAGGGTTGGCGTTGGCTTTGTCCACTTTATTTAATGCCACCAGCAAAGGCACGCGCGCCGCTTTTGCATGGGCAATGGCTTCGCGGGTTTGCGGCATTACGCCGTCATCTGCGGCGACAACCAGCACAACAATATCCGCGCCTTGAGCGCCGCGCGCGCGCATTTGAGTAAACGCGGCGTGACCGGGTGTGTCGAGGAACGTAATAAGGCGTCCCTTCTTTTCAACTTGATATGCGCCAATGTGCTGTGTAATACCGCCTGCTTCCCCTGCGGCAACTTCGGTTTGACGGATGGCATCCAGGAGACTGGTTTTGCCGTGATCAACATGCCCCAGAATGGTGACGACCGGCGGGCGCGCCTTCAACAATGCGCTGTTTTCTCCGGCGATCATCTGACGCCATTGTGGAACTTCCCCCGCTTCTTCCTTTGTTACTTCCTCTACGGCTTCAAGAACGGCCTCAAAACCATATTCGCCAACCACAATCGCCGCCGTGTCAAAATCCACGGTCTGGTTGATGGTTGCCATAACGCCATTCGACATCAATTTTTTAATCAGGTCAATGGGGCTTTTTCCAATCTTCAACGCCAGGTCACGAATCACAATGTTGGCGGGCAATTCAATCTTATTACCGTTGCTGCTCATATGCCACCTCCTTCTAATTTACAAATCTTGAGGCTCGTTGCGCGACAAGCCAAAAAAAATATTTGGCTTGTCACGCGTGTCTGCTTAATATCAAGATTGCATATTTTCAATTCCCCAACGAGGTGTTTGTAAGCGAATGGCTGGTCGTTTACATGGGTTTACCCGTTGGTCTCTGTTGACAGAGTATTCATAAAGTCTTCCAATCGAACGCGGTCTTCTGCGGTCAATTCTGCTTTGAGCGCATGAGCCAAAGCACCCCTCAATCCACGCGCCCAACACTCGCGTTTGTCGTGCAAATAAGCGCCTCTACCCGCCAATTTGCCGGTCGGGTCCACATGAACCCCATCATCCGCGCGGACGATGCGCACCATTTGTCTTTTGGACAAAACTTCGCGACATCCCACGCAGGTTCGCTGGGGCACATGTTTTACACGTTGGGTAGATTTCTTGGCCACCTTCAAATTATCCGAGGTTCTCAACCTGCAAACAGGGGATGAGGAATCTATTCCCAGTCATTATCAGTAGCGCTGTCGCCACGTTTGTGGATCTTGCGACCAACAACCGCGCCAAGACCTTCGTCGAATTGTAATTCAACGGCTTTCTTCTTGCCCTTCTTGCCCTTCTTCTTATCACTGGATTCCTCTTCCACGAGTCCGGCGTTTTGGAAGATTTCGGGCTTCATCTTGAACAACTCATCCAGAGCCACGCCGTCTTTGGCGTGTTCTTCATCTTCGACGACATTTTTCGCGTCTCGCTTCGCGCTGGCTTCGGGTTGTTTCTTTTCAACAGGCGCTTCTTCAGCTTTGACAGGTTCTGCCACAACTTCGGCTACAGGCGCAATTGTCGCTTCTTCCATCTTCACAGGCTCAGGTTCGAGTTCAGCGAATGTGAGCGCGGCGACGACTTCTTCAATATTTTGCATGGCTTTTGAACCAATGCCAGCCAATCCAAGAACTTTGTTGGCGTCGGTTTTGAGCGCAAAGAGCAAACTGCCCACAGTTTCAAAACCAGCCTCGGTAAGAATGTTGAAGATGTGTTCTTTGAGTCCGGCTTGTTCCAGCGGCATGTTGAACGCGGCCGCAGGGACTTCTGCGCGAGCGGCGGTTGTGCGTTCTTCCTCTACGCGGGCGGCTTCTTCCTTGATTTGAATTGTGCGGCGTTCCACGCGATCTACAAATTGACCAAGCGCGGTGTATTCTTCGGGGGTGAGCGGACGACTCTCGGCTTTCTTTGCGAGAATTTCCTGTATTTGCGGAATGGATTCAACAGCGGCAGGGATCAGCGCGGCGAGGTCGGCATTGTGCAGTAATTTCTTAAGCGAGTCGCTTGATGCTTCGCTCAATGATTTGATGTCAATGCGCCAGCCTGTTAATTTGGCGGCGAGCCGCGCATTTTGTCCATCGCGGCCAATGGCAAGGCTCAGTTGATCTTCGCCCACCACAACGGTTGCGGTGCGCGATCCTTCAGCGTCAACCAGATACACGCCGTTAACGCGCGCGGGACTGATGGCTTTGGAAATATAAATAATGGGATCTTGATCCCATTGGATGATGTCAATTTTTTCGTCGTGCAATTCTTTTACGATGGCTTGAATACGCACGCCCTTAATGCCCACGCACGCGCCTACCGGATCAATGCCAGCTTGCGTGGCTGAGACTGCCACTTTTGCGCGAGCGCCTGGCTCACGCGCAATCGCGCGAATTTCAACAATACCATGATAAATTTCGGGAACTTCATTTTCAAGCAAACGTCGCAGAAAATTGCGGTGCGCGCGAGAGAGAACGATCTGCGGTCCGCGCGTGCCGTCTTTTACTTCCATAACCACTGCGCGAATACGGTCGTGTAACTTTAATCTTTCGCCAGGGATTTTTTGATTATTGGGCATTACGCCTTCGGCTTTCATATCAAGGCCGATGGTTGTGCTTTGGGCATTGCTGGTTTGAACAAGACCGGAAACTATTTCGCCGACCTGACGTTCAAAGTACTGCATTTGATTGGAACGTTCAGCCTCGCGGATGCGTTGTTGAATCACCTGTCGCGCGGTCTGCGCGGCAACACGTCCGAAGTCTGCGGGGGTGGTTTCAACCACCACCATGTCTCCGATTTGCGCTTCAGGGTTGACCTTGCGCGCCACTTCCAACAACACCTCGGTGCGATCATCAACCACGCTATCTTCGACAACTTCCTTTTCGGCGTAAACAGTAACTATTCCGGTATCAGGGTCAAGTTTGGCTTCCACATGTTGCGCCGTGGATGCGCTTACAGCCCGCCGATAGGCAGATATCATCGCCGACTCAATTGCCGAGATCACCACATCTTTGGCGAGTTGTTTTTCTTCAAGCACTTCATTAAATGCTAATGCAAATTCATTTTTAGCCATGTTCCCTGCTCCATTGCTCCTGTTCTTATTACTACAAGCAGAAAAGTGGGGGTTACCCACTTTTCGATGTCGTCTCTATTGGGTTTTTCCGTCGCTCGAAATTTTAGCATAGAGACAGGGAAGGCGCAAGGTATCATGGCAAGTTTCGTTTCAATTAAGGCATCCAAATCATCTCCACAGCCACTTTGGGTTGTAGCCGACAACTCCCAGATTGGTCGTCTCGCCCGTTTGGACATCCACCAGTTCCAGTTGAGATACAAGCGGAAATGAATCCAGCAAATACAAATCGTACAAAATATATTTTCCGTCAGGTGACCAGTTCAAACTGCCGTGCAAAACTGCGGGCATATCGGTGATGACATGCGCGGCGCTGCCATCGGAACGCATCAGCCAAATTTGGTCACCACGCGGAATGCTCAAGTCACGCCGCACGACAGCAATCATCTCGCCGTCTGGCGACCAAGCCGCGAGGATGTTTTCCATGTTTTCATCCGCGCTCAAATTGGTCAGCGTTTCAGCGGCGAGGTCGTACAAAAAAAGCTGTGTGACGTATTGATTGTTTTTGATAATGACATCCCGCACCAGCATGGATTTGCTGTCTGGCGACCACTGCACCGCCGCGCCAAGCACGTTGGGAATGAGCCGACTCGCGCCGCTTTCGAGATGATTCAAGCGGATGCCCTCAGACGTGGCGTAGCTCAACCACTCGCCAGTCGGCGACCAGCGCGGATTTGTGCCGGGCAGCCGCGCCTCCTGAAAGACAGGTTGCGCCGCGCCCGTTGCAACATCCAGCCACCACAAAGACGACGCGCCCGTCTCCAGCGGCATATATTCAAAAACGATGCGCCTGCCATCGGGAGACCAAATTGGCTGACCACAATTT
>JAIFKY010000044.1 GCA_020049345.1 Anaerolinea sp. | reverse complement strand
TCTGAGGCGGATCGCAAGGATGCGAACCTGGTCTTCGTGATTGATGTCTCTGGTTCGATGGACATGGACAACCGCCTTGGGCTGGTCAAACGCTCGCTGGAATTGCTGGTCGAGCGGCTGCACTCCGAAGACACGGTCAGCATCGTGGTTTATGGTTCGGAAGCCCGCGTGGTTCTGGAGCCGACTCGTGGTTCCAAGCAAGGCAAAATCCTTGACGCGATTTACAGCCTCCGCCCTGAAGGCTCGACCAACGCCGAAGCAGGAATCCGCCTGGGATACAAGATGGCGATGCAGGATTTCAAACCTGATGGGATCAACCGCGTCATCCTCTGCTCGGACGGGGTTGCCAACGTGGGGCAGACCGAAGCCGATTCCATTCTCGAAGAAATCCGCGCCCATGTTCAGGAAGGCGTACTGATGACCACCATCGGCTTTGGCATGGATAATTACAACGACACGCTCATGGAGCAACTGGCGGATGACGGCAATGGGTTCTATGCTTATGTGGATGATATTAACGAAGCCGAGCGTCTGTTTATTGATAACCTGACCAGCACCTTGCAAACCATTGCCCTGAATGCCAAAGTGCAGGTGGATTTTAATTCCGATGTGGTCATGCGCTATCGACTGGTCGGCTACGAAAACCGCGCCGTTGCCGATGATGAATTCCGCGACAATACGGTGGATGCGGGCGAGATCGGCGCGGGGCACACGGTGACGGCTTTGTATGAAATCAAGTTGTATCCCGATGCCCACGGCAGGGTGGCAACCGTCAACCTGCGCTGGGAAGACCCCGATACGCATCAGGTCACGGAGATTTCAAAAGATTTCGACTCCAGCGAAATTAACTACGACTTCCGCGAGACCGACCCATATTTCCAACGCGCCGTCGTCGTTGCGGAATACGCTGAAATTTTGAAGGATAGTTACTGGGCTGAGGAAAGTTCAATGGATGATGTGTACGATGAAGCGCAGCGCATCGGCGATTATCTCGACCGCGACGAAGTGATGAATGAATTTGTGGATTTGGTGCGTGAAGCAAGGCGTTTGAAAGATTGAGATAGTCTCTCTAAAATAAACATCCGAGTTCTTCAAGAACTCGGATGTTTGCTTAAATTTGTGGCTCTCCCGTTTCTGCGGGATGATTGCTTACTCAAAAGAACTTTTGCCGCGAATTTCGCTGATTTCCACAGATTATCAAAGAAAAATTCGCGCGAATCGGCGTAATCCGCGGCTATGGTTTTGTTTTCCCGTTAAAAACGGTAGAGCCAAATTTGTTTTGAGCCAAAACGCAAAAAATATAACTTACTGGATTGATTTATAATCACCGCACTTATGACCAAACAAAAGGTGGTTGTCGCCATGTCTGGCGGTGTGGATTCTTCGGTGGCTGCGGCGTTGCTCAAACAGCAGGGCTATGAGGTCACAGGCATGATGCTGCGCCTGTGGTCGGAGCCTGGCAAGGAGGAGGCGAACCGTTGCTGCACGCCCGATGCAATGGCACAGGCGCGGCGTGTGGCTGGCATTCTCGACATTCCTTTTTATGTGATTGACGCGAAGGATGTTTTCAAAGAAACCGTTGTTCAATATTTTCTCGACGGTTACGCTCGCGGCGAAACGCCCAACCCGTGCCTGATGTGCAATCGAAAAATCCGCTGGCGATTCCTGCTTGATCATGCGCTCGTGCTTGGCGCGGATTTCATGGCGACAGGACATTACGTGAGAATTCAGAATTCAGACGAAACACGATCCAATCTCCAATCTCCACGCGTTTTGCTTCGCGCTGTGGATCACTCGAAAGATCAATCCTATGTTCTCCATGTCTTGACACAGGATCAGTTGAAATATGCGCTATTTCCAGTAGGCGAGTATCCCAAGCCTGAAATTCGCCGTATCGCCGCCGAGTTTGGACTGCCGACCGCTTCACGCGCAGATTCACAAGATTTGTGTTTTCTTGCAGGAGAAGACTATCGCAATTTTCTCCAGCGTCATATTCCTGAAATTTTGGAACCCGGCGAAATTGTCACTACCAATGGAGAGATTGTCGGTCAGCATACCGGATTGGCAAACTACACCATCGGTCAACGCAAGGGGTTGAATGTCGCGTCGCCGGTTCCGCTTTATGTCATCACCAAACACGCAACGCGCAATACTTTAATCGTTGGCACAGCCGACGAACTCGGCTTTACTGAACTCGCCGCGCGTGATGTCAATTGGATTTCGGGTGACGCGCCGCATGAACCATTCCGCGCGCTGGTGAAAATCCGCTACTCGGCGAAAGAGGTTGAGGCGTGGATTGACCCAACGGAGGCAGATCAAGTATCAGTTAAGTTTGATGCGCCTGTTCGGGATGTCACCGCAGGTCAGGCGGCAGTGTTCTATCAAGGCGAGGTAATGCTCGGCGGCGGAATTATCACCTAAGGATTTGTGGCACATGATTATTCACCCTTTATCCTTCTTTCCCATAACCCTGCCAATGCTTCTTTTTGCTTTGCTGATTGCCCTGTTGTGCGGCGTGCTGTTTCATGTTTTGCGCGGCGGAAACGGGTGGCGTTTGCTTTTATATTTTGGGCTAAGTACGCTGGGTTTTGCTGTTGGGCAGTGGGTTAGCATTGCGCGCGGCTGGCATTTGCTGGCGTTTGGCGCGCTGGATATTGGCATGGGCGTAATTGGAAGTGTGATTTTTTTGGCGCTGGGCGAGTGGTTGAGCCGAATTGAGACGAAAAATGAAAGCGGTGTATAATCTGCGCCCGTTGGCTGAAAGCCTTGGATTTTTGGGCTGTTAAACTTAAAAAAGGAAAAATAAAACATGGATGTTGTAAAATTTTTAATTGACCTGTTCCTGCATTTGGATAAATATTTGGGCGACATCATCACCCAATATGGCGCGTGGACGTATGGCATTTTGTTCGCGGTAATTTTCGTGGAAACGGGTCTGGTGATCATGCCGATCCTGCCAGGCGATTCGTTGTTGTTCGCGGCAGGCACATTTGCGGCGCTGGGATCGTTGAATGTCTGGTATCTGTTGGGATTGCTGATGTTCGCCGCAGTCCTTGGCGATACTGTAAATTATTCCATCGGTCATTATTTGGGTGAACGCGCCTATAGCATCAAATGGATCAAGAAGGAATATTTTGATAAGACGCATGCCTTCTTTGAAAAACATGGCGGCAAGGCGATCTTCCTTGCGCGTTTTGTTCCAATTGTGCGCACCTTTGCTCCGTTCGTGGCGGGCATTGGAAAAATGTCTTATGGTTATTTCATTACTTATAACTTTGTGGGCGGCATTACGTGGGTGGCGCTCTTTACCCTGCTTGGATACTTCTTCGGCAAATTGGAGTTTGTGCAGAAGAATTTTGAGTTAGTGATCATTGCGATCATTTTGGTTTCGGCTGTGCCCATAGCCATTGAATGGTGGAAGGCTCGCAACGAAGCGAAAGCAGAAAAGAAGTCAGCGTAAGCCGATTTTCAAAAGTAATTTTTTTCGGGTCGGGTTTCAATCCCGACCCGTTCTTTTATGAAATATATCAGCGTTCTATTTTTTATTTTCATCATCGCCGTAATCGTTCTTGTGGATAGCGGAAACCTGCCGCATTTCATCCGCGCGATTTATGATTTTCCGAATGGGGATAAACTCGGACACTTTATTCTTTTTGGACTTCTAAACTTTTTTGTCACCCGCGCATTCCTCGCCTCGTTTCCTTCCAAACCCCGAGGCTGGGTGACGCTTTCAATTGGCTTGGTTCTCGCCCTGTGCATCGCCTTCGAAGAATGGTCTCAGCAATTTTTTTCCACCCGCACTTTTGACCTGCTGGATTTGCTGGCAAGTTATGCCGGAATCGCCGTTTTTGGACTTCTGGCAGTTGGTTGGAAAAATCCCCGCCGATGATGACCCCTTGAAAACAGCCTCAAATTTTGATACAGTATATGTGGACGCGTTCGCATGGCATTTTTTTGATTTTTTTCACACATAAAAAGGAGATGTGTCATGTACAAGAAAATTCTCGTCCCGCTTGATGGCTCCCCGCTGGCAGAGGCGGTACTTCCCCATGCAGAAGCCCTTGCAAAATCTGAAGGCGCAGAACTCATTCTTTTGCGAGTAGCCGTAACGCCTGCCCGATATCTCTTTGCTCATAACCCCGCAGAAGGCAACAATATTATCAAAATGATCGAGAAAGAGACAGAAGATTACATGAAGGCAGAGGTGGCTAAATTACAGAAGGAAGGCTTTACCGTGACTGGCATCACTCGTGAGGGTATTGCTCCAGATGAAATTTTGGAAGTCGCCGAAGAAATTCACGCTGATGTAATTACCATGTCAACTCACGGACGATCCGGAGTCCAGCGTTGGCTGTTGGGCAGTGTTGCAGATCGGGTTGTGCATTATTCGCATATTCCAGTCATGTTGATCCACCCCAACTAATTTGTGGGTTTGAATATAACTACAATTGAATAGTAAATAAAATTCCGAAGTGTTTGCTTCGGAATTTTATTTACTTCAAAGCCAAAAAGAGAAGATAAATGACCGTAAAAATTTTCGTGTACATTGCCGCCAGCATTGACGGTTTCATCGCCCGTAAAAATGGCGACCTGGATTGGCTCCCCGCAGGCGAAGAAGGCGGCGAGGATTTCGGCTACGCCGAATTCATGTCAACCGTTGACTACATTGTCATGGGACGAAACACATTTGAAAAAGTGCTCACCTTCGGCGGGTGGCATTACGACAAAAAGGTGATCGTCCTCACCAGCCGAGACTTGGATATTCCGCCAGAACTTGCGGATAAAGTGGAGGCGCTGCATTTATCTCCCCGTGAGTTGATCCACGAAATGGAAAGGCGCGGCGCGAAAAGCATTTACCTCGACGGCGGCGTGACCATCCAGCGTTTTCTGCGCGAATCTCTGGTGGACGAAATGATCATCACCACCATTCCCATTTTGCTCGGCGAAGGTTTGCCGTTGTTTGGTAAATTGGAAGAAGATGTCAAACTGGAGTTGCTAAAATCACAGTCATTCAAGAATGGTTTTGTGCAGAACAAATATAGGATTTTGTGGGGATTTCAAGATAAGAAAAGTAGATAGCCGCTTTCACGAAAGTGGCTATCTACTTTTTACTTCTCACTTTTTACTCAACTACGGAACCAGTTTCAAATGTCCTTCGCTATCTTTGATGACTGATTCCTGCTCCCACCACATGGGATAGTATTCCACGTTTGCCCACATGGGCGCCATGTCATCGTAATGCTCGTTGTAGGCATGACCCGACTGCCCGGTGGTGTGCAGGGCGAGGGAGTTGTTCAGGTTGCTCAAGTCCACGATTTCGCGTTCGGAGGGCAGCCAGTCCACTTCGAAGGATTCACCCACCTTCCAGCCTGTGGCGTTGACGATGCTCTTTCCGCCGCCCGTTACAAACGGTCCACGGTTGAACAGGTCTTCGATCAGACTGATGCCCGCGTTGCCCAAAGTTTGGTTGCGGAAAGTGGCGGTGTGCAGTTCGCCCCACTTCCACTGGCTGATGTCGCTGCCGAATTGTTTCACGCACGCTTCACACTTGACCGCTTCGCTGAAGGCTTTGGCAAAGATGTCGTCGCGGGTTTCCGCTTTGTCGGCAGTGGATTTGTCGTCCCACCAGGGGCTGTCGGGTTGATTCACCAAATTCCGCATGACCACGTACCAGCGTGATCCGCCTGTGGGTAGGTAGTCTTTGGGCAGGTCGTCGCCGAAGGTATCCACCAGCAGGTTCCACCAGAAAGATTCAAACAGCATGGTGGAAGATGAATCAGCAAGTTCCTGATAATCCCAGTTGCCGAGGTGTTTGTCGCGCAGGGCTGTCAGTTCGGGGTTGAGGGGAGTATCCATCAAAACCGGCACAATGACTTCGGCGTTCAGGCTTTTCGAGTCGCCGTGCATCTGTTGGAAGTAGGCGATGTCAATTTTGGCGGGCGCATTTTCAAGCATATCCACGATGCGCGCGGCGCGTTGACCGTAGTCCCAATCTTTGGTGATGAGATACGGATAGTCTCGCGGGTTGGCTTGGTTGTTGGCGGTGGCGATGAATCCGCTTTCGGGGTTGTAAACGTAGGGAAGTTCGTCGAACGGGATGGTTCCTATCCAATCGTATTCGCCCGTCCAACCCGGCACGGGCAGGGTTCCATCGCCATTCTTGCGGATGGGAATTGCGCCCGGCGTCTGGTAGCCGATGTTTCCATCCACGTCGGCGTAGAGCAGGTTTTGGGCAGGCACTGACCACATGCGCGCCGCCGCACGGAACTCATCCCAGTTTTGGGCGCGGTCGAAGCCCCAAATTGCCTCGAAGGGTGTGTTGGGCGTCAGCGCCGTCCACGAGAGGGCAATCACATAATTTTCGGGAAGTTCAACGCCGGCTTCATCTTTGAATGGAACTGCTTCGGGGTCTTTGGGGTCAACATTATCTTTGAGCGGGCCGTAGGTCTCGGAGATGATGGGTCCATGGCGCGAGGTGCGGATGGTGATTTCGACAGGGTCGCCGCCAACCACGTTGATGGTTTCGGTGCGGGATTCAAAATCGACCCATTCGCCGTCCACCTCGTATTGATTTGGATTTTCAGGGTTGACCTTCTCGATGAAGAGGTCTTGCACATCGGGTCCAAGGTTGGTGAATGCCCAGGCGACTCGGTCATTGTGTCCCGCGACAATGCCAGGCACGCCGGCGAATGAGAATCCAGTCACTTCAAACGGGCAGGCTTCGGATTTCGGCGCACAGTGCAATGCCACCTGATACCAGATGGATGGCATTTGAATGCCGAGGTGCATGTCGTTGGCGAGCAAAGGCTTGCCGCTGGTTGTCAATTTTCCTGAAACCGCCCAACTGTTCGAGCCGATGTCAGGTCCGGTGGGTCCGAGGGCAGATTCGAGCAAGGCGAGGTTTTCGGCGATGGATTCATAGTCAAATGTCGAAAGTCGAAAGTCGGTTGAGACCTTTGAAATTTGACCTTCGACTTGTGCCACATTCTCCCCAATCTCTGGAACGATAACGGGATAATCCGACGGGTATTCGGGGAAAACTTCCGCGAGTTGTTCGGGAGAGAGGGTTTTGAGCAGGATGGCGCGTTCGATTTCGTCGTCCATGTTGCCGCCCAAGTCCCATGCCATTGCTTTGCCCCACGTCAGTGAGTTGACCGGTGTCCACGGCTGGATTTTGTAATCGGGACTGAGTAATCCCAAAACGGCGTATTCCAAACTGACGGCTGTGTCGTTGTGATCTTTCAAGTAGGCGTTGACGCCGTCGGTGTATGCCTGTGCGATTGCCTTCGCGTCGGGAGCGAGTTGTTCCCATTCCTGTTCAGCAACCTG
>JAIFKY010000309.1 GCA_020049345.1 Anaerolinea sp. | reverse complement strand
TACGAAGCCATCGAAAAGGAAATGGACGAGGACAAGAACCTGTTCTACTTCACCATCCGCGCCCGCGAAGATGACCGTTTGATCGGCAAGGCGATGGTTGAGTGGGTCAGTTGGACGAATGGCAACGGATTTATCCGCCTGGGAATTGGGTCAGCGGAAGACCGCCGCAAGGGTTACGGCTCGCAGGCGTTGAGTATGCTCCTGCGTTATGCCTTCGGTGAGTTGAACCTGTACCGCGTGACCGCGGTTGTGCCCGCCTACAACGAAGGCGCAGTGAGGCTCTTTCAAAAGTTCGGATTTATGGAGGAGATTCGCAGGCGCAAGGCGTTGAACCGTGACGGCGAATTTTGGGACTTGCTCTCTTTCGGCTTGTTAAATGCCGAATGGCGCGAACAGGTTCAGGCGAAAGGGTGATGCGATGAAAGACCTTTATCGCGGAACCCTCGTCCGCCTGTCGGATGAATCACCCGAAGTGTTGGCAAAGGCATTCGCAAAATGGAATCAGGACACAGAGCAGCACCGCCTTGCAGATGACGACCCAGCCCAGTTGTGGTCGGAGAAAAAAATCAAGGAGCAAATTGAAAAGCGCGCCGAACGCAGTTCGCAGTCGTTTCGGTTTTCGATTCGGACGCTGGAAGATGACAGATTGATTGGCGGCGTAGGTTTGTGGATCAGCTCGTGGACTCACTCGGAGACCTGGCTGGGTATTTCGATTGGAGACCGCGACTACTGGGGCAGGGGCTACGGCACCGACGCCATGCGCTTGATCGTGCAGTACGGATTCCTCGAACTCAATCTGCGCCGCATTTCGTTGGGACTTCATGCCTACAACGAGCGCGCCTTGAAATCCTATGAAAAGGTCGGCTTCAAATTGGAAGGTCGGATGCGCGGCGAAGGTTTCCGCGACGGCGTCCATTATGACAGCCTGTGGATGGGAATTCTGCGCGAAGAATGGCTTGCTCTGCAAGAGGCGGTATGAAAGACATTTTCAAAGGCGAACTGGTCAGGCTCTCAGCCTTCGACCACAAAGAACTTGCCAAAGCCTACACCGTTTGGACTCGCGACTCAGAACTAACCCGCCTGTTCGATGGAGGCGCATCGGTTTTACATTCGGCAAAGGCTGGCGCAGACTTTTTTGAAAAAATGGTCAAGGATGGTTCTCCAGCCGATCATTTTTTTAGCATCCGTAAATTGGACGATAACCGACTGCTCGGCGACATCAACCTGGATGTGATCAACGAGTGGGGATCGCGTGATGCCTTCGTGGGTCTTGGCATAGGCAACCGCGAAGATTGGGGCAAAGGGTATGGAACCGATGCCATGAAAATCATTTTGCGTTTCGCCTTCACCGAACTCAACCTGCGCCGCGTAACGCTGACCGTTTTCGAATATAACCCGCGCGCCATCCGCTCCTACGAGAAGGTTGGCTTTCGCCACGAAGGACGTATGCGCGGCGGGTTGCTGCGTGACGGCAAACGCTGGGACATGCTCTACATGGGCATTCTGGCGGAAGACTGGAAGGAAATAAATCATGACTGAAAAAGAAAAACTCAACCCAGGTTTGACTCTGGAATCTGTGATCAAACTTATCAACAGGCACGTTCCCCAAAAAAATAATGGGAGTGACAATTCCACGACATTGCGGGCGATAAAAACCGGCAGGCATGAACATGCCCAGCCCCCAGTATCTGATTTGCGGGTGGTGGTTCGAATCCAAAGAAAGAACAAGCACCCGCATTCGACAAAGAAACACAAGTGAAATACGAAGGAGAAACATCATGACTCTTGATTCTGGTTTAACCCTGCGCTCCGCCCGCTGGACGGATGTGGAGGCGGTGGCAAAACTTATCTACGATGTCTGCGAGGCAGACGGCGATGTGACAGTTGCCTCTACCCCAGAAGACATGGAAAACACATGGAAAACTGAAGGTTTTAACCTTGATCGCGACGCTTTTATTGTGCAAGCCCAGGACGGGCACGTCGTTGGCTATGAAGAATTTTTCCATCCGAGAGACCAGTACCACGACCTCGACGCGGATGGATACGTCCATCCGCAATTTAGGGGACTTGGCATTGGCACAACCTTGCTGCGCGCTGTCGAAGTCCGCGCGCGTGAAGAAGTGCAACTTGCCGCGCCTGACCTGCGCGCTTTCATCCGCAGTACGATTGACAACAAGGATGAGCGGGGACATGCCGTGCTCAAAACCGAAGGGTACTTTCCCATCCGCTATCACTGGCGAATGCAAGTCAAATTGCAGGAGGCGCCGCCCGTTGCGTCCTTCCCCAACGGCGTTGAACTTCGCCCCTTTGTCAAAGAGGAACATGCCATTGCCGTCTGGCAGGCAGATAACGAAGCCTTCCGCGATCACTGGGGCAGTCACGACAGCGCCTATGAAGAGTGGACGCACTGGAAATTTGACAAGTCCGATTTTGACCCGACCCTGTGGATGATTGCCTGGGATGGCGACCAGATTGCGGGTTTCTCGCAGAACCGCTTCCGCATGGGAATTGGCTGGGTCGGCACGCTGGGAGTCCGCCGCCCGTGGCGCAAAATGGGGCTGGGACTTGCCCTGCTCCAACATTCCTTCGGCGAATTCTATAAACGCGGCATGGATACCATTGGGTTGGGCGTGGATGCATCCAACCCGACTGGCGCAACCCGTCTGTATCAACGAGCGGGAATGTATGTGGCGAGCGAGTTCGCTACCTACGAAAAGGAACTGCGCGCAGGTCGAACCATGGAGTAATGCTGAACCGTCCCGAAGGTTTGAAAATAACCGTTCGGGACGGTTATTTTCACAAATATAAAAATTGGTTCGGCGGGCAGGGCAAATCAGTGTAGAATCAAAGGATACTTGCCATCCATGAAAGGATATTCTTATGAACCTGCGTTGTATCTATTGTCAGACCCCGTTCACGCTTCCCCGCAACGAAATGTTGGGTGCGATTGTTACGATGAACGAAAAGCATCAAAGTCACTACGATGCGCATTGTCCGCGCTGTCGTCGCGCCAATTCCATTTCGCGCCAGCGAATGGAGTTATTTTTCCCCAACTGGCAGGATGCCGCCAAACAAATGGCTTCAGCAACCCCTCCACCAGCCCCTAAAGTTGAAGCCCCGGCCACAGCAGCGCTTAAAACCGAACCTGTGTCAAAAGCCATGAAAGCCGCGGTTGAGAAAAAGGCAGCTGCAAAGAAGCCCGCGGCAACCAAAGCGCCAGCCGCAAAAAAGCCGGCAGTTAAGAAAACCGCCGCCAAGACAGCCGAACCCAAGCCCAAGAAAAAATAGGCGCGGAGTAATATGCCGATCCGCGCAGTTTTTTTTGATTTCGGGGGTGTCATCATGCGCACCGAGTACCAGGCTCCGCGCCAGAAACTGGCTGAACGTTTCAACATGGACTATGATGAAATGGACAGGGCGGTTTTTGGTGGTGACTCGGCGCGGCGCGCATCACTTGGTGAAATTACCGAAGACGCGCATTGGTCTGCGGTGTTGAAAAGATTTAAGCAGCCTGCGTCTGAGATGCAGGCTTTTCGCAATCATTTTTTTGGCGGCGATGTGATTGATCGCAAACTGGTTGAGTACATTCGATCTTTGCGCGGACAATTCCACACAGGGTTGATCTCGAATGCCTGGAGTGGCTTGCGCGATTTTCTAGCCAGCGAAAATTTGATCGACCTGTTTGATACGGTCATCATCTCGGCGGAAGTTGGCATGGTGAAGCCATCAGCGAGGATCTATGAACTCGCGCTGGATCAAGCCAAAGTGGACGCGGGCGAAGCGGTCTTTGTTGATGATATGCCGATCAATATCGAAGCCTGTGAAAAGGCTGGCATGAAAGGCTTCCTGTTCAATCATCCAGATGATGCCTTGAATCGTTTGGATCAATTGGTAAAATCCAAATAGAAAAATATACGGTATGCACAAACGTCCCGCAGGCTGAGTTATTCGACTCAACTTGCGGGATTTTTGTTTGGGGCAGGCTGCTTTTGAAGAGCGATGTAAATTGAAGCGGTTATAATTTCCAAACGCTTTTTTCAAGTTCAATCCGGAGGTATATTGTGGATCTCTCGAAACATGCTTTCTTTGAGGGAAAGTTCATCCGATTTGAGGATGCGAAAATTAACATAGCCGTGCATGGTTTTTTATATGGAACCACCGTATTTAGCGGGATGCGGGCGTATTGGAATGAGGAGAAGAAGGGGCTCTTTGTTTTTCGTCCCTACGATCATTTTCATCGCCTTTTGGATTCGGCAAAGATTATGTCCATGTCCATTCCATACGATGAGCAGGGGTTGATCAACCTCACGCTTGAACTTCTGCGTAAAGATAACTGGCAGCAGGATGTGTATCTTCGTCCCACGATTTACAAGGCTGATATGGGCATTGGCGTGCGCCTGCACAACCTGCGTGATGAATTCAGCATGTTTGTCACTTCATTTGATAAATACCTTTCAAACGATTCCAACGCGCATTTGACCTTTTCCTCGTGGCGGCGGATTGACGATAATAGCATCCCTGCGCGTGGAAAAATTTCAGGCGCATACGCCAACTCGGCGTTGATCAAGACCGATGCAAACCGCGCCGGCTTTGACGAAGCAATCGTGCTGGATCAGGATGGACAGGTTTCTGAAGGATCAGCGATGAATTTCTTTATGGTGCGCGATGGCGTTTTGGTCACGCCCCCTGCAACAGATAATATCCTGGAAGGAATCACGCGCCGTTCTGTGATCGAACTGGCGCGCGAAGAGTTGGGTATTCAAGTAGTGGAACGTTCCATTGACCGGACAGAAGTATTTATTGCAGAGGAATTATTTATGACGGGCACCGCCGCCCAAATTGTGGCAGCCACAAAGGTAGATTACCGTCCCATCGGCGACGGCGTTATGGGACCGATCACCACCAAACTTCGCGCCCTGTTCGATGATGTTGTCCGCGCAAAACATCCAAAATATCAACACTGGAATGTGGAAGTAAATGGCGGTTGATAATTGGTAAAAAAATCCGTTGCATGGTTAGCAACGGATTTTTTTACCAATTATCACTTCTTTCCCACTCACGGATTTTTCTTAAACCGTACCAACACTAGATTCTTTGAGCAATCATTAAAGGTGTCAATATAAATTTTGTCAGAAAGCGGCAAAGTTGACTGATCTAAAAGTTGTAAATACAATTCCCCTTTGGAGGCTATCGGCACATCTCCTAAAAAGAACTCATACCCCGATTTGCCATAAGCAGGGGCAATACTGCTGACCATCAATGCTTCTTTGGATTTTCCGTTATAAACGCCCACAAGACGAACTGTAATCCTGAGCATGTCTGCATTGTTTGCATCCACCACGGTACCGCCGATTCCCTGCCACTTACATCCTTCTTCCTGATGAATGATCGTGCTGTCAATATAGGTAATGGTTGCCGAGAAAGGTGCTTTTGGCGTAGCCGTTGGCGTCAGTGTTATGGTTGGCGTTATCAGCGATAAGGGAGTTGCCGAGGGCGCAAGCGTGTAAGTAGGAAGAAGAGTCGGCGTATCTGTGACAGCCTGCGAAGGAAGCGGCGTCCACGTGGCATCCATTTGAATGGGTGTAACGGTAAGCGTGGGAGGCGCATTCGGGTCTACCATGCTGGGCTTCAACGGATTAAAAGCCGATTGAGGGAAGAGAAAGATCGCAACAAAATACACACCAATACAAAACGTGAGAACAAACATGGCAATACTTAACACGTCCCAAATCTCAAGTTTTAAACTTTGCTTTGGTTCGGGCGTCTCTTCATAACTATAGGTGGATTTGCTCATCGGTTCACTCCAAACAATGACATTACAAATTTTCTATGGGACCAAAACGATTTCACTTTTTGCGCGCTGCTCTGCAACCCAGTTCTTTAGCGCAAACCCCTGCACCGTCAACAAAGCATCAGGCGTAAGTGCGTGATTCCCGCGTTCAACGGCTTTGAAAATATGAAAACCCGCGTCGGTTGCAATTACTTCGCTATATGCGCCAACTTGCAAGGCAAACACGGCTTCATCGGCTTTTGCATCCAGCAGGTAGCCGGTCGGCACCCAGCCTAATTCTCCAAAAGTGAGCGGATCATACAACGCAGCCATCTCGTCAAAATCTGCGCCGGCTTGTAGTTGTTCCAGCGCCGCGCGTGCATCTGCTTCATTATAGGTCAAAATCTGGCGCACATGAATTTGATCTGCGGTCGTTGGCACATCCGCAATGATTTTGTCACGCATCCACGCCGCCTCGGCAGAACGCTTCAATGCGATTCTAAACGAAGCATCGTCATACCCGTGAGTCGATTGCCATGCAGATAAAGCATCCGCCCCGCCAACGGATTCTGTAAGCGCGGTCAATCTGGACGTTAGGTCTGATTCCGTCAAATTAAAATTTGCGTCTCTGGCGGCTTGTGCCAGCAAAAATTGTGTGATCAAATCTTCCAGCACAGCCTTGCTTGCTTCTTCATCCGTCACCGTGATCCCAAGCGCCGCCTGCGCCGATTTGTAACGCGCAAGTTCCGCTTGAAACTCTGCCGAGGTAATGTACTCCCCATCCACAGTTGCCACCGATGGCGGCGGGGTGGCGGTGGGGGGCACGGGCGTGACTGTGGGCAATTGGGGGGTGGGCGTGCCTGTTGGCGTGGATGGGGCGCAGGCTGAAATGCCCAAAATGAGGAGCAAGATCAATCGAGTCAAAAAACGGATTTTTGGAGACATTGGCGGAATTATACGTTAAAAACGTTGGGACACGGCAAACGCCGTGTCCCAATAAATCTGTAAGGGGGTGGTTTAGTAATCCATGCCGCCCATGCCGCCAGGAGGCATGGCAGGAGCGTTTTCCTTCGCAGGTACGTCGGTGATCAACACGTCAGTCGTGAGGATCATCGCGGCGATGGATGCGGCGTTTTCGAGCGCGCCGCGCACAACCTTGACCGGGTCAATCACGCCGGCTTTGATCATGTCGGTGTATTCGCCGGTGAGCACGTTGAAGCCAATGTTCGGGTTCTTCTTCTCGGCGGCGGTGCGGCGGACGGTGTCAATGATGACCGATCCATCCTGTCCGGCATTGGAAGCCAATTTGCGGATCGGGGCTTCGAGCGCCTTCTTGATGATGTTGATGCCGACTTTGATTTCTTCGTTCTCGTCTTCGGCGTGCTGCTTGGCGAGTTTGTCAAGTTTGACAGCGGCGTTGATCAGGGAGATTTCACCACCGGGGACAATGCCTTCTTCGACAGCGGCGCGAGCGGCTGAAAGGGCATCTTCAACGCGGTGCTTCTTCTCTTTCATTTCAGTTTCGGTCGCGGCGCCTACGCGGATGATGGCAACACCACCGC
>JAIFKY010000298.1 GCA_020049345.1 Anaerolinea sp. | reverse complement strand
GGAATGCTTAGAAGAGGGGTGAGGGTTAAAGGCATGAACGTTGAACGTTGAACGTTTAACGTTCAACGCCCGTGATTTTGATTCCGGCGTGCGTTGATCCGTATTTTTTATTAATGCCGATCAAGATGCTGGTCATGCCTTCAACAACAACAGAGTTTTCAATGGGACCGGCATCCCAACCGCGCAATCCTGCGGCTTCAACCAACCGGATTGTTTCGGCGCGGGCTTCCTTGCTGGTGCCGGTGACAAGCACGTCACATTCCACATCTGAATTATCAAGCAGGTGATCGTAGCCAATATTTTGGAAGGCGGCGCAGACCTGCACTTCCTCGCCGACGATCTGCTTTGCTTCCTGCGCGGCAGAGCCGGCGGCAGGCATTTGCACGGTAGCAACTTTTGGCGGTACGAGCGGCACGGTTACATCCACCAGAATTTTACCTTTGAGTTCCTCTTTAATGGATTCAAGCGTATCGCGATGCGCGGCATACGGAACGGTTAATACGGCGATATTCGCTTCGCGCGCCGCTTCGAGGTTGAGCATCCCACTGACAGAGATTCCCTCCCCGAGCATTTCCGTGATTTCGTTTGCGGCGGCAGTTGCTTTTTCCTCAGTCCGCGAGCCGATCAACACACGATAGCCTGCGCGCGCCCAACGATAAGCCAGCCCCTTGCCTTCTTTTCCAGTTCCGCCGAGGACGGCGATGGTGAGTAGTAAATTCGAGTCGGTCATTTTAATCTCCGTTTCTGTGTTAAACGTTGAACGTTAAACGTTCAACGCGGTTAAGCCACTTTCGCCACTTCTTCTTCGTAGCGTTTCCAAATGCGGGGGGCAATTTCGCGGGCGCGGGCGGTGATTTCTGCTTCGTTAAGAGTCAGAAGTTCGCGGTCTTTCATCAAAACCTTGCCAGCCGCAATGGTCGTTGTCACCATGCTTTGTTGGAACCCGAAGATAATTTGCCAGGGCAGGTTGCCGCTGGTCAGCGGGGTGTGGGGATGGTAGTCTACAAATATGAGATCAGCGAATGCGCCCGGCACGATCTTTCCAATGGGAGCGGCTGTGAAGAATTGATTGGCAAGCTCGGCGTTGTTGTAGATGGCCATTTGAACCACATCATACCCACCCATACGGCGCGGATCGCGGTGATGGAATTTATGTACCAGATAGGTGGTCTTCCACTCTTCCCACATGGCATTCGAGAAACCGTCATTGCCGAGGCAGACTTTAATTCCCAGCCGCAGCATGGATTCGACAGCAGACATGCCCACTGCGTTGTTCATGTTGGAACGCGGCTGGTGGGTGAGCCAGGTTTCGGTTTCTTTGAGAATTTCCATTTCACGCGCGTCAAAGTGAACGCCATGCACGGCGATACTCTTGGAGTTGAGAATCCCATGTTTTTGCAGGCGGTCAATTACGCGCATGTTGCTCTTGTTCAGGCTGTCGTACTCATCCGAATCGTGTTCTGCCGTATGAACGTGGAAACTTGTCCCTTCGGGTGCGGCGGCGCGACAAGCCTGCAAGGTGATGCCCGAAAGCGTCAGGCTGGCGTGCAGCCCAAAGGTCGCGGCGAGGCGCGGATGTGGGTCTGCGGCGAGTCTTTTTATGAAGCGCATGTTTTCGTTGATTCCCGCGTTGGCTTTGTCGCTTCCGTCGCGGTCTGTCACTTCATAGCACAGCACACCGCGCAGTCCGCTTTTATCCACAGCGTCGGCAATCACATCGAGTGAGCCATCAATGGCGTTGGGAGATGCGTGATGATCAATCAGAGTCGTTGTGCCATGTTTGATCGCGTCCACAAGGCTGATCAACGCTGAGAAACGCACCGCTTCCGCATCCAGCGAACGATCCAGCGGCCACCACAACTTTTGCAGAATCTCAGGGAAGTCTTTTGGCGCCGACCCCGGAATTGCCATGCCACGCGAGAAAGTGCTGTAAAAATGGGTGTGGGCGCAAATATTTCCCGGCATAACGTATTGCCCATGCGCGTCGAGCGTTTTTGCCTTTGGGTATTTTGCAGTTAGAGATTTGGTTGTGCCAATCTCTTTGATGCGATCACTTTCGATGTAGATCGCATGGTTTTCGAGAATCCGGTTTTCAGATTCCCAGGTGATGATGTTTGCGTTTGTTATAAGCATGGTTAACCGTATCCATATTGATTGGGATGGGGGAGCTTTATGCCAGATGTGCCAAGTTCCCAGAGGATATTATATGCGCCTTCGCGCAGTTCAGGATCATCTTTGTACATGGCGGCGTAAAGTTGTGCAAGCACGCTTTCGTTCGGCGTGAATTTCAAATAAGGCAGGGCCGCAAGGCGTGTGTCTGCGTCATCGCTTTTGAGCGCCAGCAGGAGAATATCGGTTGCGGGTACGCCGGGAGATATTCCCATGCCTTGTTTGCCCGCGAATTCGATCAGCCACGGCGATTCTGACGGCGCTTTTAATTTGCGGGGCGCGCGCGATCCGGCGCTGGTTTTTGAATCCAGTACTTCAGTTGCGGCGTTGCGGACAACCCACTGGTCGTCTTCGATTTGTATTTTTTGCAAGGCTTCCACTGCCCAGGGTTCATTCACGCGACCAAGCCCGTAAGCCACTGCGCGGCGTAGGAGGATGTCGTTAATAGTGATGCCGTCTCGCAGCATGGCGTGACCTTCACCCGGGTCGTTTGCCAACGCTTCGGCTGCTGCACGGCGGATATTTTCGTCTCCGTTGAGCAGGGTGTGGGCTACGGTTTCGAGCGCTTCGTTTGTGCCAATTGAAACCAGCGCCATACATGCCGCGTGGCGAACAGCCTGACTGGGCGCGTTCATGGCTTGTTCTAATATTTGAACGGCTTTTTGATCGCGCATTGCGCCAGCGCCCAGTACAGAAAGTTGTACCAGTTCAAATGCCAAAGTTTTTGAAAGCTGGCGGAAGAGGGTCATTGCGCTTGGATCATTGCTAACAACAAATGCCGCCATGGCTTGCCCGCGCAGGTTGAGCGGAATGCCTTCCGTTTGTAAAATGGCGGCGAGCGATTCAAATAGTTTTCCACGCCAGGGAGCGTTTTTGGGCGCGTCACGCAGCCAGCGCGCTGCCACAAAGAGTGGACGGTGCATGGGCAGGCGCGAAAACTCAAGCAGAGATTGCACCAGTTTACTGGCGTCTCCGTGCGCGGCAAAATAGCGCATGGCTAGATATTTGCCCGACCAATCAGTCTGATTCAGGATGGTTTCTTCGGCGTTGTAATTCTTCAATGCGCGTCCTGCCAAATACCCCGCAAAAACAGGATGGGCAAAACGCATTTTGTTATCAGGGTATGCGATCAATAATCCGCTGGCGACCATCTTTCCAAGCAAACCAGAAGTCGGGGTGGCGACAACTTTTTCGATCTTCTTTCCCTTTTGAACTTTTGTTTCGGTGGAAGTTTCTTCCGTTGTTTGTTCGGTTGTCTCGCCTTCCACCTTTTCTTCCACAATTTCAAAGGACTTGACCCAGGCGCGCGCTATGCGTGGATCAAAAACCGGCTGTACATTTACGATAGCCTGCATTGCCAGTGTTTCCAGCGCGGCGAGCGGTGTGTTGATTGGGGTAACGCGGCGGATGTGGGTTGCGATGGCTTCCAGAACATGTGGTCCTAAACTGTCGCCTGCGTAGGCGCCCCATGCTTTGAGGGTTAACTCAAAGGGAGTTAAATTTGCGTTGTCGGCGCTCAACCAAACGTTAAGTAAGATCGGGTCTATTTGTTCAGAACCGGCCTGTGACCAGGATTCCATCGCAACGGTTTGTGACCATAATTCGCCCCATTGATCTATAAATTTTTCATTGTTGTGCGTAGACCAGGTCATTAAAGTTAGCGGCGCAAAGCCGAGGGCAATCAAACCATCCAAATATTCCGGCGCGCCGGTGGTGACAATGCGCGTTTTGGGATAATTTTGCATGATAATTTTGAAGTAGGCTGTGACGACTTGCTGGCTTTCCGGCGTGATCTCGTCAAAGCCGTCAATCAGCAGGAGCGCTTGCCCGTTTTGGAATGTATTTTGGAAGAAGGTTGGCAGGCGCGTCAGATCAAGCATGGGCGCGTGTTCAGATGCCGCTTCAATCAGCGGGGTCAGCGCGTCTTTTGGATCTGCAATGGGAAGTTTTAGGTTTGCGATATGAAACAAAAACGGGACTGTGTCTTTAAGCGCTTCCAGTTTTTCGCTTCGATTTGCGGCGAGTGAGGCGAGGTGCGCAAGCGATACGGTCTTGCCGACGCCGGGTTGACCAATGATGACGATGTTGGTGTTGCCGGATAATGCCTGCGGGAGTGTGATGGTTTGTGTATGATACGCGGCCGCAATTTCGGGCCAGGAGGGTAGGTAGGGAAGCGTTTGTGAAATAACGTCTTCAAATTTTGCTGGTGTGCCAGGTTCAACATTTTGCGGCGGGGCAATCAGCAAAGGCTCCTGAAGAATTTCATCCAATGCAAAGAGCGGCGCGGCGAGGTGCATTCCCTGTGCGCGGCGTAAGGTGATGCGGCGGTGATTTTCTTCTACAGAATTTGTCTTGCGCGCCTGTGCTGTTTCGCGTTGTTCCTTGATGCCGGCTGTTAATTCCTTCCACATTGGGCGCGCTTGTGTGACCAGCCACCAGAAAACAGTGGCGATGATAAAACCAACGAAGAAGGAGAATGGGTCAATGGCAAATTTGAACATGGGCGTGTTTAGTTTGCGTACAAAATTCTTCCACAGGATGGGCAGTGCGCCAGTTGTTTTTGTGAACGCGCGTTTTGTTGCAGAGAGTTGGTGATGGTTGCTCCGCATGAAGCGCAGGAGTTGTCGCTCACTTCGGCGACAGCCACGCCTTTTTTGTGTTGACGAAGGGTCTCGTAGGTTTGAATCATGGCGTTTTCGATGGGCGCCAGGGTTGCTTCGCGTTCTTCGGAAAGTTGTTCAAGTTTTATGGCTAGCGCAGATTGATCTGCGATCAGTTTTTGGTGTTCGCTTCCAAGGCGCGCCTGAATTAATTCCAGTTGCGTTTTTGCGCTTTGCAGATCATTTTCTGCGCTTTCAGCTTTGATCATTGTTTCGAGTTCGCGTTCTTCCAATACGATAATGTGCTTTTTTTGAGAAGCAATATCTTTTTGCAGGTCTTGTAATTCTTTTGGGCTTTGTACTTTGCCGCCATATAAATTGGATTCGGCTTGTTCTATTTTTATTTTCTGGGCTTGTACTTCCGCTTCCGAGTTTTTTAGCGCGTGCTGTGCATGATGATGATTGGCTTGGGCGGTTTCCAAATGTTTGAGTGATTCGCGCAGTTCGGCGTCATTTTCAAGCGTTTGGCGGATGTTATCCAATTGCAGGCGGGTCTGGTCAATTTGACGGTCTACTTGTTGCAGTCGGTGAAGTCCTAGCGATGCGCTCATAGGTTGATTATATACGAAGTGTGAAAAAAAGACCCGTTTTCAGCCAAAGGACTGAAGACGGGTCAATTCTTATTATGGACTGGTTCTCTCTATCAAAAAAGAGTGAAACATTGATATTTTTTATTGCACGGCGACATTGAAATAGTTATATACGGCTTTGGTTAGATCGCCAATTAACGGATTGACAATATCCCAAACATTATTGACGGGATGGTAGGTGTAAATAGACAGGACGAAATTTCCACCTGGGGTGTACACAATGCCCACATCGCTTGTGTCGCGGACAACACCATCAGAAGCAGGCACGTAGCCGTGTTTGTGCGGCACGAGCGTGCCATCTGGAACTCCGCCTTGAATCAACGAGCCGAGTTTATCCTGAGCCATGAAGTCAATTAACAATTGACAGGTAGCCGGGCTGACTTTATCTGGAAACGCGGCGATCAATGCGCCGCCGCTGTTTTGCGCGCAATTATAGATGTCTGCCAGCAGGGAGCCCATTTCAGCGGACGTGGTTTGAGAATATGGGTCTGGGTCAGTGGTGATGTCTACCCGCGAGTTGCCGGGCGTAATGGGGCGGGCTGAAAGTGGAGGCGCGCCAAGAAAGAAGTATCCATTAATGAATGTGCTATTTAATCCGATTGTCCTCATGTTTTGTGTCACAACCAGCGGTCCGGTGTTTGCTTCAATTGCCCTCAGCACCAAATCTGTTGCGGAGTTATCTGACTTGCCCAACACACGCGAGATGATTTCAGATGTTCCAGCATCCAAATTGCTTCCACGGTTGATCAAATAGGATGCGACGATGGCTACCTTAATGGTGCTGGAAGCAGTAAATGCGATGTCGGGGTCTACGGCGATCTCCTGTTTATTGTTAATTGCAAAATGGATTTCTTCCCCTGTTTGCAAATCGGCCATATAGAACCCGATCACACCGTCAAAGTCAGAAACAGTCACAATTTGTTTGAGCAAAATCTCCAAATTTTCAACTGTGGGTCTTGCGGCGGAACTGCGCGTAAAAGTTAATGCTACAGAGCGGTTTGTCGGAGATCGGAGCGCGTCGCTGATCAACAGGATGGCGCGATCAACATCAAGCGTCTGCCCGGGTTGCCCTGCCAGGAAGTCGGTTCCGCCAGGGATCGGCACCGCAGGCGCGGGCGGGAGGTCGTAGCGTGTGGCAATCTCATTTTGCAGGTACTCGCGCAGGCGATCCTCTGAAATTTTGGCGCTTAAAGGAATTGCCGTTTCATGTGGGGTGCGATTCCACAAAAAGTCCCAGAATCCGCCCCAGAAGGAATTTCCCGTGCGGCTGAGGTCTGCGGCGGCCAACATGGTTTCAACATCAGGCTGAAATCCAATTACTGCCGGCTCAATATGGATGATGGCGTCGTTATACAGCATTTCGATTGGCGATGTGTATACTTCGAGCAATCTTTGCGAGGCTTCGGCGGGGGTAAGTCCGCCGACAGACACGCCGGCAATACTCATGCCGGCCGGATAGTTGTTTCGTTGGCGGCTGTAACTGGTAAGAGAAACAATGCTAAGTACAAGCGCGGCTGTTAAAAAAAGAATGGACACACCCCGAAGGATGATGTTGGTATTACGGTTTCTCATAGGTCCTCCAAAGTAGTGACAAAAGTCAGTTAAAAAGTATAACACGCCAAAATGGAGTGTGTGCTAGAATGTCTCAATAAATATGTCGCGCGACGAGCGCGGTTGCCCTCTCCGACCCCTTCCCGATGGTGGGAGGCTGTTTCGGCAAGGAACAAGTGCCTTTGCAGCGACATTATCTCTCTGAACAAGGATAAAAAATGCTCCGATCCTTTCTCATCTACTTATCCAAAGCAGCCTGGGCGCAGAATCTGGTTACAAATTGGAGTTTTGCCTGGCGCACCGCATCCCGTTTTATAGCAGGCACAAAACTTTCTGACGCGATGCGGGTGGTCAAGGACTTGAATGCAAAGGGGATCAACA
>JAIFKY010000165.1 GCA_020049345.1 Anaerolinea sp. | reverse complement strand
AGTTCGTGGAAGCCCTTTGGGCTAGTCGGCTTTAGCCGACTTTTATGTACTGAGCAAGGGATTTATCCCGATGCGATACGAAGCCCAAAAAGCGTAATTTGTGCCTGTGCCCGGTATGGTTTGAAAAATAAAAACTTAATCAGGTGAGTTTCACCGAACAGGAAAAAACAATGTCCACGAATGATAATGAAAAACATGTAAAAGTTTTGGTGCTTGGGTCGGGACCTGCGGGGTTATCTGCCGCGCTGTATGCCGCGCGCGCCGAGTTGGCTCCAGTTGTGCTGACGGGGATGCAGTTGGGGGGGCAAGCCGCGCTCACGCATCTTATCGAAAATTATCCTGGCTTTCCAAAAGGTGTGGGCGGCTCAGAATTGGGTGAGTTGTTCCAGAAGCAGGCGGAATATTTTGGCGCAAAAGTTGAATTTGACACAGCGCACGAAGTGGATTTTTCCCAACGCCCGTACACGGTCAAAACTGACAGCGGCGAATACAAAGCAGATACGTTGATCATCTCCACGGGCGCGAGTTCCGTTCATCTCAATGTGCCAGGTGAAGTGGAAATGACTGGGCGCGGCGTTTCGTACTGCGCCACCTGCGATGGCTGGTTTTTCAAGGAAAAAAAGGTCGTGGTGGTAGGCGGTGGAGATAGCGCATTCGAAGAGGCGCTTTTCCTCACACGCTACGCATCCTCGGTTACGATCATCCACCGTCGCGAAGAATTCCGCGCGGGCGCGCTCTTGCAGAAACGCGCGAAGGAACATCCCAAGATGAAATTCATCTACAACACCGTTATTACCGATGTGGCTGTTGGCGACAAACTTGAAACCCTCAAACTTAAGAATGTCAAAACGGGTGAAGAATCCACCTTTGAGACGGACGGCTTGTTCATTTTTATCGGACATTCGCCGAACACCGAAATGTTCAAAGGCAAACTTGAGATGAGCGACCTGGGGTACCTTAAGGTAAACGACAAAATGGAAACCAGTGTTTCAGGTGTGTATGCAGCAGGTGAGGCGGCGGATCCGCATTTCAAGCAGGTGATTACGTCAGCGGGCATGGGCGCCGCTGCCGCCATTCAAGCAACAAGGTTTCTCGAAGAAGCGGAATCACATTAAATTAGAAATAAAGCGTGAGAAGGACTCCTTTGTTGAATAGGAGTTCTTCTTTTTGTCTGGCTGGTTCTTGCGTCAAAAGAACATTGTTGCAAATAAAACCGCAACCTTGTTTGTGGTTTTATTCACAAATTTTGACGGTTTTTGCAACAAGCTGCAAAGATGTGACATTCTGTACTTTTGGTCTGTAACATTTTCGGATAAAATCGATGAAATTTTACGGTGCCAAAAACGCCAATCATTATTCGGAGGAAAAATGAAAAAGATTTCCATTGTAGGTGCAGGCAATACGGGTGCAACCGCCGCTCATTGGCTGGCTGAACGCGAGCTTGCAAACGTCGTCTTGCTGGATGTTGTGGAGGGCATGCCGCAGGGCAAGAGTTTGGATTTATTGGAATCCATGCCGATTATTGGCAAGGACTCTAAAATTGTTGGCACGAATAATTATGCTGATACAAAAGATTCAGACATCATCATTATTACGGCGGGGATTGCGCGAAAACCTGGTATGAGCCGTGATGATTTGTTGAAGACCAATGCCGACATTGTTGGAAAAGCCGCTGTTGAGACATTGAAATATTCACCCAATGCCATCTTTATCGTGTTGACCAATCCGCTGGATACGATGGCGTACCTCGTGATGAAGATGACCGGCTTGCCGCGCGCACGCGTTATTGGACAGGCTGGCATTTTGGATTCAGCCCGTATGCGCGCCTTCGTTGCAATGGAAGCGGGCGTGAGCGTCGAAAACGTGGATTGCTACGTGCTGGGTGGGCATGGCGACGAAATGGTTCCTCTGACCCGCCACTCCAATATTGCGGGTATTCCGCTGCGCGATTATTTCCCCGCTGAAAAACTTGAAGCGATTGTCAATCGCACGCGCAAGGGCGGCGGCGAGATTGTGAATTTGCTCAAGACAGGTTCCGCTTATTACGCGCCTTCAATGGCTTGCGTCCAAATGGCTGAGGCGATCTTGAAAGACAAGAAGTTGATCGTACCTTGCGCTACTCACATGGAAGGCGAGTATGGCTTGAATGATATGTACTTCGGCGTGCCTGTTATGTTGGGCGCGGGAGGCATGGAAAAAGTTATCGAATATAAATTTGACGATGCCGAAAAAGCCATGTTTGAAAAATCTGCCGCTTCGGTGAAAGAGACGCATGAAGCGCTGAAGAGTTTGGTAACACTCTAACATCCATCAAAAGTTGAAGGTCAAAGGTCGCAAGGCTGGTCTTCAACTTTGATTTTTATTTGCCAAAGCCAATTTATAAAAGAGGAGAGAACCATGATTCTGCACGAAAAAATCTCAGCTCAATTGCCCGCGTGGCGTGAGCGCATGAAGTCACTTGCAAAAGAACATGCCGAAGTTGTCGTGGATCAAGTGACAGTAGGTCAGATCGTCGGCGGGATGCGCGATATCAAATCGTTGGTGTCTGATATTTCGTTTGTTGATCCCGCAGAGGGGATTCGCTTCCGTGGTTTGTCCATCCCTGAGATGGTGAAGGCGTTGCCCAAAGCGCGCGGCAACAAGATGCCTTTGGTGGGCGGTTTGTATTATCTCTTGATGATTGGCGAAGTGCCAACCAGAGAACTGGCACTGGAAGTGGAAGCCGAGTGGGCAAAACGCTCTGAAGTGCCAGATTACGTTTATAAAATGCTCAAGACCATGCCGAAAGAGACGCACCCAATGACACTCTTGTCTCAGGCTGTTTTGGCTTTGCAGAATGGTTCAGTCTTTGCGAGCAAATATCATACGATGAAGAAGGATGTCTATTGGGAAGCCGCCTTGGAAGACAGCCTTGATTTGACCGCAAAACTTCCCATTATTGCGGCATATATCTACCGTTTGAAATATTTTGGCGAGACCAAAAAACTGAAATACAATTCCAAACTTGATTATGGCGCAAACTTTGCGAAGATGATGGGCGTTGAAGACAAGAAGGGCTATGCTGAACTTGCCCGCCTGTACTTTGCTGTACATTCTGATCACGAGTCTGGAAATGCCTCAGCCCACACCATGCACCTCGTTGGCTCCGCGCTTTCCGATCCGTACCTTTCATTCTCTGCCGCGCTTAACGGACTTGCTGGTCCTTTACATGGTCTGGCAAATCAGGAGTGCCTTGGCTGGTTGTTGGAAGTGCATGAGAAGTTTAGTGGTGTTCCAACCCGCGATGATCTTTATAAGTTTGCGTGGGATACCCTTAACAGCGGACATGTGATCCCCGGGTATGGTCATGCTGTTCTGCGTGTGCCTGATCCACGCTTCATGGCGTTGTTGGGATTTGCAAAAGAGCGCTTCCCCGAAGATGAACTTATCCGCCTGGCGGAAATGGTCTTTGATGTTGTGCCGACCGTGCTTAAAGAACAAGGCAAAGCCAAGAATCCAGCGCCCAATTTGGATGCGATCTCTGGCACATTGCAGTATTACTATGGAGTGCGTAATTTTGAGTTCTACACTGTATTGTTTGGTGTGGGTCGCGCCCTCGGCGTAACATCCAATTATGTTTGGGCGCGCGCGTTGGGTCAACCGCTTGAACGTCCAAAATCATTGACGACGAAGATGCTGGAAGATGTGGTGGCGAAGGCAAGTCAGCCAGCGTAAGAAGTAAAAAGTGAGAAGTAAAAAGAGCCTGCGAGAGTTTTTCTCGCAGGCTCTTCTCTTTTTGTTGTCTTAATTACCCAATCCCCATTACCTGTATTCTTTTGATAATCCGTTTGTGTCTATGAGCGAACTGTCGTTGCGGATGTAGATGCCGTTTTTTAGTTTTGTGTATTGTTCATTCCCTTGCATGAATGCGGCGAGCGGGGCGAAGTTATCGGCGATGAGATCGGGTTGAAGTTCGCCGATGCTGTAGCCATAGTCCCATTTATTGTGACCCGGGTAAAACTCACCGTGACCTGTTCCCTTTGCAACGACAGGATCGTTCAATCCGAGCAGGTCAATGGTGGCGCGTTCGGAATAGTAGGGAATTTGTCCCGCAGCGTGGACGGCAATAACGGCTTCGGGCGCTGTGTTTTCCGCGATGTGCAGTCCAAGTTTTACACGGCGGATATCTGCTTTGAGTAGAGGGGCGTTGTCTATTGAATAGTTGAACCATGCTTCGCCGCTGATGATGATGAGAGTGACGAGGGCGAGGGGAATGGCAGGATTCACTTTGGGCTTGGAAAATGTCAATTGGGGTTGATCCGTGATCAGGGTAGAGAGGACGCGGCTTGTCATCCAACTGAATAAGATGATGAGGGCAGGCATTCCCTGCGTGATAAATCGATTCGCGGCATTGGTTTCAGGTTCTGCATAATCGCCGCCAACATAGATCGAGTAGGCGCATTGCGCGAGGAAGATGCCAAGTAGTAAAAGCGCTTCGCGGTTGCGTTGAAGTTTGAAAAAAAACATGCCTGCCAGTGAAAATAAAAATAGAAAAAGCGTGTCGCGTGTGGCGAATTGATTGAAGACGAGAATGCCGTGCCGGATGCGGTCGAGTGTGGAGAAGCCGGTTACTTTTTGATAATAGGTGGTTGGCAGGAAATCGCCAAAGTAATTTTGTTGAAACAATAAAATTGCAAATGTTGTGATGATGATTGCGATGGCGGGGACAAATGCGCTGCGCTTATTTTTTGCGAACAGGTAAAGCGCGATCAGCGCGGCTGGAATGATCGCATCCACGCGGACGAGGATTGCGAGCGCAAGCACGATGCTGATCAGGATGGTTTTGTTTTGGGATATTGCAAGTAATATTGATAGATTGACCAGCAGCGTCAACAGTCCAACTTCCATGCCGCGCAGAGACCAGAAGACCAGCGGAAAATAAAAGGCGGTGATGATCGCGGCAAGCATAGGCGCGTATTTTGAGTCTGGCAGAAGGTTTTCGGAAATTTTGTAAACGATGATGATGTTTGCCAGCAGGATGACCAAAGAGGTGAGCATGACCGCGAGCGAAATTTTTGAGGCGGGGATGGGAAAGAGATGCAGGAATGTCATGTAAAGCGTCCAGCCGAGGTTGGTGAAACCTTCAACGGGCGCTTCGCCAATATTCCACACCAGCCCGTGACCTTGGGCGAGGTGCTGCGCGTAGCGCATTGAGATCATGGCATCATCCACGAGTGTGAAATAGCGTTCAGTGTTGATGACAAAGGATGTGCTGATGATAAAGATAAGATAGAAAATTGCGGCGGCTGCCAGAATTAAGTTGAAGGTTTTTTGCTCAGTTTTCATCGGCGCGAGTATAACATGTGGAATATGCCACTGTGAGGCGCTCTTGGTTTTAGCCGAAGCAATGACATGTTTTTTTCTTTGTGACTCTTCGTGGTATCTTCTCAATATTTTGGGATACACATCAGACTTCCGAAGTATTCAAGACTTCGGAAGTCTCACTCACCCAGATTTTTTGAGAAGACACCCTTCGTGGTTGAAAAAAATCAGCTCACATACGGCGCAAGGGTTGCGAGTTCTGCGCGAAGTTTTTCAATGATCGCCACATTGCCGCCCTCATCGCCTTGTTTTCTGTACTGCTCTTTTTTATGGGATAGTTCGCCGCATACCTGGAAGAAGCGGGCTGTGTTTTTTCCGCTTAACATTGCCGTGGTCACGGTCCATGGGGAAAGCGCTTTTTGGTATTGTGCCTGCGAGATCAAGCCTGAAATAACCTCTGACTGTAAATTGGTTTTTACGATGTTGCGTTCGTTGTTGATCATCCAAAAGACGAAACCAAGCATAAATACCCAGCCGATCCAGTCTACAAAAGTGCCGGCGGCGAGTCCTTCAATTCCGCCGATTAGCCCGCCGAAGGTGTTGTGAAAAGCGTGCGTTGTGACCGCTACTCCAAAGCCGATCAGCGGCGCAATTAATTTGATGAATATGTTTTTATTGGTGCGTGAAACCGCAAAACCAATGCCCGTGAATGCGGTGTAAAACGGATGCTGCCAGCCAACAATGACCACGCGAATGAATACCAGCAGGAATAATCCGCCCCAGCCATTTTCCTGATAACCGTTGCGGAAAATATAAAGCGTGTTTTCTGTCGCAGCAAAACCGAGCGCGGCAATGCCGCCATAGATGATTCCGTCTAAAATGGAATCAAATTCCTTATAGAACATAAAAAACACAATTGCAACAGCAAGCCCTTTGAGAAATTCCTCCACGATGGGCGCGACAATGGACGTTGTGCCGATCTCAGCCGCCACCTCAGAGTTTGTAAAAATATAAATTCCCAAGCCGAACGCAGTATTAATAATGAACGCGCCGCCGGCCGCAATTACCACGCCCCAAAAGAAAGTTGCGCCAAGTAAAATTTTGGGTTCTTTTTCATATCGATCCAGCCAGTAGACAAATGCTGCAAAAAAGAACATCGGGACAAAACCGAAAAACAAAGAAACGAGAAATGGCATGGCTGTTCTCCTTTTTATGTAAATCTATCAGGTCTTTTCTGCTTGAAAAATCAGAAGCGTTCTTTCAACATGCGTGTACTCTGGCTCAATGTCCAGCGCGCTCAACACTTCTTCGGGGCGGCCGGTTGCGCCGTCACGCGCAGCGAGTTTCATTTGCAACCATACCGTTTTGTTTTCTTCGGTGATCACATTCAACGTTTCGATTAGTGGGCGGAGATCATAGGATTTATTGCGACGTTCACGCGGAAGGGTTTCAGACTTCAGTAATCCTTCGACCTTTCGCATCAACTCCGACCCGTCAACTGGTTCTGTTAAATGAACATCGTACGTCGCTGAGAGTACCTGCGTTTGCAGCGCAGGCGCGCGCTCGTCCACAGTTTCCACACTGGTGATTTGTATATCTGGCGGCAGGCTGTCCTTGAGCCGTGCCGCAATTTCTTCCGTCAAAATTTCGACATTGAAACGAACATCCAATACTTCACCAAGTGAGGAAAATCCCAACGGCAGGGCGGCGGCAAGGCTAATCTTCGGCTGTGGGTGAAATCCCTGCGAATAACTGAGGGGTAAATCTGCGCGGCGCATGGCGCGTTCCCATAGTTTGTGCAGGTCAAGATGACCTGTGTATCTTAAAGCGCCTTGTTTTGAAAAAGTGATTCGAGCGCGCATGGCTATTTTATTTCCGTTTCAAGTGATTTTAGCCAGCGTTTAATTTCCATGCTGGTTCGGCGATAGGGCTTGTAGGTATGCTCTGCAACACGGTGGAAGAGGTCGTGGTCAAGGCATTGGTTGTGGTTTATTTTTATCATGGCTGATAGGATGTTGGCATACGCCGCAATTTCCTGCTCTACAATATCATCCAA
>JAIFKY010000236.1 GCA_020049345.1 Anaerolinea sp. | reverse complement strand
AAAGACCCGAGCTATAAAACCTTTGCGACCAATCTTGATCTATTTCTTGAGCATGGTTCCACGCCGGCTGGCACAAATCCCATCTTTCAGATGCCGCCCTGGGGCGACTCGGCGACGTTGAGTCCGCAGCAAATTGCTGATGTCATTGCTTATGTCATTAGTTTGAACCCGTGAAGTGATGGAGCGAGATAATTTATCTCGCTCCATTTTTATTATGGTGTAAAATATTCTGCGCGATCAAAGCAGAATAAGGCAGACAGGCAATGAATGACGATGTTCAAAAATATATTTATCGCACGTTGACGATTTTTATCACAGGTGTGGTGATATGGGTTGGTTTTATTTTTATCAACGCCTGCGGATTTTCACTTGTTTGCAAACAAGCCGCGCCGGTTGTCGAACGCACGCCCATTCCGACTCTTTTTCCGGCAACCATGCCCGCGCTCCAAATAAAAAACAAACCCGCCGCAATATCAGATACCTGCCGTGTTGCGGCGGACGATCTGATTGGCGCGTGGGTTTCAGCGAATTCCCCCGAAGAAGCCGCTTTTCAATTTGTCGATGTAAATGGAAAAACTTGTCAGGCAACTTTTGCCGAAGTGCTGCCGATTTTCAATGAACCCAACCTTAGGCATTCGGGTTCGCTTGCTTGTGTCTCCTGTCATTCAGTGGATGTGACCATTTCCCCCGCGCAATTGGATTTGAGCAGTTATGCCGGTATTCTGGCTGGCTCGCGCCGCGAAAATGCCGAATCTAAAAAAGGCACCGATATTCTTGGCGGCGGCATTTGGGAGAAATCCTTGTTATATGAATTCCTAACCATCAGCAAAGCGGATATCCCCGGGCACACAGATGCAGTTTTTGCTGACGCGTTTGTCTTTGCAGGCAAGCCGTTTGTGGAGCCTGTTTCAACAGCCACGCCAAAGCCGTAGGCTAAAAATAATTATTGCGTTCAAAAAACTCCGAGAGACTGTTTAATAACTTCACCACGAAGTCATCAAGACACAAAGTTTTTCCCTTCGAGTCTTTGAGACTTCGTGCCTTTGTGGTCAAAAAGCGGGATTATTAAACAAACTCTGAGGTCTTTTAGACCTCAGAGTTTGTGGTTTACTCACTCCCGTAGAAAATACCGTATTCACCCAGGTTTGGATCCGTTTCCCATTGTCCGCATATTTGTGTCAACGCGCCCGTTTCGGGCAATAGCGTGGTTGGTACTACAACCAACGTTACCCGTTTGTTGAGATAATCAAGCGTGACGAACAGGGTTTTGGGAGGGTCAATGCCTTCCGCCCAGTTGATCATATAACTGTCTGCGAGCGAGTGTGAATTTTCTCTGAATGTGCCGCTGTGGAAGTTCGGCATCCAATCTAGAAATGGGTCGTTTTGTTTTTTGAGATTAATGTATGTCCCTTCATCGAACCTGACCACGATTGGGGTTAAGCCTGACGCGCAGGAAGTCGTTTGAGTGGGTTGTGGTGTTGCCGTTGATTTGATCAGAACGGGAACAACCAGGATGACCGAAATTAAAACAATCGCCTGAACGAGCATGGCGTTGGACGGGGGAGAAGAGGCTTTGTCCAGAAATTTATCCAAACTTTTTATTTGCCTGATGAGATAGGTTAATCCCATGGCGGGCAACACCGCGAAGATAATAATACTTGCCGCGTAGGGTCTCATGCGATAGGCATCTGTGGGCGGCAGAAATGGAACGGATATGAATATCCCGATTACAGATGCCATAATCAGGCTTTGAATTGGGTCCTTGCGATTCCGAATCCATGCGAATATGCCAATGGCGCAGAGCGCGTACATGCTCCAGCGGGTGATGACAGTAATTATCCAATTTTCTCCGCCCAGGTAGGCGTAGATGTTGTACCAGGAATTTGAAAATAACATCTTCCAATTGAAGAGCGCCCCCTGTGCGGCTTGCAAAGGATTGGCGCGGATTAACTCAAACGCCAGTTGATATATTCTTTTGGATTGTTCAGGCTCCTGAATTGCAAGCACTTCGGGATGCGCCTCAAAAACATACGCCCATGATTTACCGCCGGAGGCAAGCCCGTAGAGGGTGTAGGAAAAATTGGCAAATGGTACGCCGCTGGGAACTGCCACCAGACGCGTCAGCGCAAGGTTGAGCGCGAATCCCAATACAACCGCGCTGGCGCTGATGAAGAGCGCCTTCCACGGAATAAATTTGTTTTCACGCAAAAGCCAGCCTGCCCAAAGGATCAAAATGGGCAGCATGAAGAATGCGCCTGCGCGCGCGTTCAATGCCAGTGTGGTGCTGAACAATCCTGCCCAGATATAAAACAGGCTTTTGGTGGATGCGCCACGCCAAAGCAGACCAAACCCAAGCGTGCCAAGCGTCAACCCGAGGCTTTCGGACATGCTAATTCCGCTGTGCGCCCGATTGAACAAGAACAACGTCATGAGTATAAAAACTGCAATTTCTGCGCCGTGCGTGCGTTGTATTTCACGCGCCGTAAAATAACAAGCCAGTCCCGTGATGGCTGTGATAATGGCAAGGGACGCCATCAGATTGCGCCCTGTTATTGAAAGTAGAACAGCCAACAGCGAGGCAAAGAGCGGGCGGCGCGCAGAGAAGATTGAGAAAGCATCCCCGTTCATTAATCGCAATGCGTCTGTGTAATATGATCCCGCGTCAAATAAGGGAATCATGCCGCTCAAAATTGTGGATTGCGATTGACCCGAAGCCCACAACCCTGCCAGCGGCATCGCAAAAAGCGACAGCGTGGCGGCCATCCCGATCAAATCTCCGGCGCGGTTTGGGATGCGAAATACGAGATACAGGAGCAGTCCAGTGATGGGGATGACCAATCCAAAGCCGGTACGTAGCGACATGCTGATGGGGCGCAACAGGTTGGGGGCGCGGTTTGCCACGATCAGGCTGAAGAGCGCCATTGATATTGAGAGTGTGATTAACATCCAAAAATATGGATTGATTTTGCGGGTGAATTTGTTTGTCATCATGGTTGGCAAAATTATACCCGCTGGCTGTGACGCTGATTGAGGTTTTCCTAAAATTATTGAAACGCGCCCGTTGACTTTGATGTACAATTGACTTGTGAATAAACAAAAATACTACGTTGTTTGGAAGGGACGCAAGACAGGCATTTTCACTTCATGGGCAGAGTGTGAAAAACAGGTGAAAGGTTTTGTTGACGCGCAATATAAAGCATTCGGCAGCAGCAAGGAAGCCGAGGCTGCTTTTCTTGCCAAATATGACGAATTCAAAGGGAAACCTTCTTCACTTGGAAAATGGAAAACAGCCAGCACACAGCCAATCCTACCTTCCATTTGTGTGGACGCGGCTTGCAGTGGTTCGCCGGGCAGGGTGGAGTATCGCGGTGTGATCACCGAGACGGGCGAGCAGATTTTTTACACGGGTCCGTACGAAGAAGGGACCAACAATGTGGGTGAGTTCCTTGCCATTGTTCACGCGCTGACCTGGCAGTTCAAACATAATTCGCATACCTCAATTTATTCCGATTCAGAGAATGCAATTGCCTGGGTGATTAACGGCGTTTGCAAGACCAACCTCAAACATTCACCCCGAAATGCCCTGCTCTTCGCCCTGATCCACAGCGCGGAGAATTGGCTGGCTGAGAACGAACTTCCCGAAAATAAAATTCTGAAATGGGATACCGGCTTGTGGGGCGAGAATCCCGCAGATTTTGGCAGAAAGTAAATTATAAGGATGAGGGATGAATTATGAAGGATGAAGAAAACATTCATAATTCATCCTTTATCCTTCATCCTTTCCTATGAACCTCCTCTCCTCCTCCCTCCGTCTTGCCCGCATTCGCGGCGTGGAAATCCGCTTTCATTTTTCCATGCTGTTTAGTATTCCCATTGCATATTTTCTTTTTCGCCCAACTAATATACGGGAAACTACAAGCGCATTTTTATGGTTGACTGGTTTTGTGCTTTGCATTTTTTTGCATGAAGTTGGTCACGCGCTTGCCGCTCAACTGGCAGGCGTGGAAGTTAAAAGCATCGTCATCTGGCTCTTAGGCGGGTTTACCAACTTTAGCCGCAAGTCAGAAAAGCCTTTGCATAACCTCGCCATCTCGGCGGCGGGTCCGCTGGTCAATATGCTTCTGGCGTTTTTGTGCGTGTTTGGATATATTGTCCTTACCATTTTTCTTTTGCCGTTTTACAAAAATACGCAACTATATCTCTGGGGACAAACGTTCCTTAACTTGTTTTTCTCACTTGCCTTCGTGAACATGATTCTGGTTGTCTTCAACCTGCTTCCCATCTACCCGCTGGATGGCGGCAACATCATGCACTCGACCATGGAGATGCTCTTTGGCAGCGCCAATGCAGATTTGCTCACGTTTTTGATCAGCGCCCCATTCCTGCTTGGGCTGATTGCGTTTGGAATTGCCACCCGCGATTATCTGCTTCTTATTTCCTGCATTCTAATTGGGCTTGGCGTTGGCACCTTGAATCGCTCCTTCCTGTTCTGGCTCAACCTTCGACTTAATTATTTTTTCAAACGCGCCGGCTATTATTATTTGCAAGGTGATTTTGAACGCGCCATCCAATATTACACACAGGATATTGAACGCGAACCGCAAAACCCCAGTAATTACTTGGCGCGCGCGGGTTGTTACCTAAATATGATGCAAGCAGAAAAAGCCGCCGCAGATGTGGAACGCGCTCTCAAACTTAATCCCAACAGCGCGCTGTCCATCCAGTTGCGCGGTGAAATATTTGTCATGGAGAAAAATTACGCCGCCGCCTTGGATTTATTTGCCCGCGTGCAGGCGATTAATCCCAAGTGGTCGGTTCCCTATTTTGATCGCGGCTCAGTCCTGATCGCTCAGAAGGAATTTCGCGCCGCCCTGACAGAGTTGGATAAAGCCATTTCGCTCCCCCCGCTCTTTTCCTTGTTTTTTGTCCTGCGCTCATTGAATCATTTTAGTTTGGGCAATCTTGAATCTTCACACAAAGATCAAGATTCCGCTTTGCGCCTTTCTCAAACTGATGCGCTGGTGATGACCGAACCGAACCTGCAAATTTACGAAGGACATCAGGACTGGGTGGATGATTACTACGGGCGGATTTTGCTCCGCAATCCGCGCCTTTTGCCCGCGCTGCAAGGCTACGCGGATGCCTGCCGCGTCAACCTTGAACATTCCCGCGCCCTTGACCTTTACACCCGCGCCATTGCCGTCAATCCGCGCGAAGCCCGCCTGTATTTGGGGCGTGGAAAATCCCACCTCGCCCTGAACGATTCCGAAAATGCCAAAGCCGATTTTCAACAGGTCATCAATCTCACAGATAAACTTCACTTGAAACGCCAATCCGAAGAACTCCTGAGAACCCTGTCCCTTACTTCCTAATCCCTAATTACCTATTCCCTATCCCACCATGAAAACTGCCCTCCTCCTCATTGACATCCAAAAAGACTACTTCCCCGGCGGAAAATATCCGCTCGTTGATCCGCTTCCAGCCGCGCAGAAAGCCTACATGCTGCTTCAATGCTTCCGCGAACACGGCGGGCATCACATCCACATCCAGCATATTGCGATCAAACCCGACGCGCCATTTTTTGTCCGGGGCAGCGTTGGATCAGACATTGATGATTCCGTTTCGCATTTTGTCGGCGAACCCATTGTTTACAAACATTATCCCAACTCCTTCCGCGAGACGAACCTGCTGGAGATGTTGAAGGAATGGGGCATCGAGCGCGTGATCATCACCGGCATGATGACCCACATGTGCGTGGATGCCACCACCCGCGCCGCCGCCGACCTCGGTTTCAAAGTCATCGTCGCCGAAGATGCCTGCGCCACCCGCGACCTGACCCACGGCGACACCGTCATCCCAGCGGATCATGTTCACAAAGCCATCCTCGCCGCGCTCAAATCCTATGGTCAAGTTATGAAATCTGAAGAAGTCCTTGCCTTGTTGTCTGAAGAAATGATCAACCCCCTCACCCCAAAATAATTCGCTGCTGCCGGCTTGAAGTTTAACAAAAAAGGACTTGCGATCATGCAAGTCCTTTTTACTTCTCACTCGTTACTTTTTACTTTCCTTACCCCACCAAATCACTCATCAACTCCATCGGTAAAACCGCCGCGCCGACAATGGCGGGACCCGTATGCACGCCCAAGGCAGGCGAGATTCGCACCAGATCCATTTTGGCAACGTTTAATTTCCCCTTTAAGTCGGTGGCAAGCGCGTCTGCTTTTTCAGCAAAGCGACCATGAATCATGGTGACCCACACCGGAGTATTTCCAAACTTCTCGTGCATGGTATCCACGATCATCGCCATGGATTTGTTCAACGTGCGCCCATTGCCCTTCGTGCTGTACTTGCCGTCCGCATCCACAAGGATGACGGGCTTGAGGTTGAGCAACGCGCCCGCGAGCGCCTTCACCCGTCCAATGCGCCCGCCGCGCGCGAGATATTCCAAAGTATCCAGCGTGTAAAGCAGTTCAGTATTCTCGCGGATTTTTTTCATGCGTTCCTGAATCTTGTCCATGCTCCAGCCTGCTTTATTGCCCAGAGCCGCCGCCATCACCTGAAAACGCTCTCCCGCTGAAAGGGTGAGCGTATCCCAGTAATTTACCTTTGCTTCGGATGCAACCTGTCCGCCGCCATCATGCGCTGAGTTGAGTGTGCCGCTCAATCCGGACGAAATATGGATTGAAAAAATATCTTTATCCGTTTCGGCAAGTTTGCGATATAACTCGGCAAAAATTCCGGCTGAGGGCTGGGCTGTGGTGGGGATGGCAGGTCGCATGGCTTCGAGGCGGTTGTAAAAATCATCCGCTGAAATATCGGTGGCGCTGATTTCACCTTCAGGGAAGTTGATGAACAACGGCGCTTGCACGATGCCCAATTGTTCCAGTTCTTCGGCAGACAAGTCTGCCGCGCAGTCAGTTACTATTTTCATGTTTATCTCCTATTGGGTTTGTGTGTCTGTGGTTGAATAAATACAGGCATCACATCGAAACTACTGGTCTACTTTTCACTTATTACTTTTTACTTTCCAAAAACCACTTCACAGTATCCCTGAGGCTTTCGGATAGTGAGCGTGGCGAATAACCCAATTCCTGTGTTGCTTTCGCGTGGCTGATGTTTGAGTTGCTTTGCAGCACTTCCAGCGAATACGGCGTGAAACGCGGGGTTGCGTTCGCCATCTGGTAATACATCGGCGTGAATAACGCCGCGAACCTTGCCAGGTCGAAGGGGATTTTCATCTGAAAGAAATTTCTGCCTGTAATTTCGCGCACGGTTTCGAGCAGGTAGCGCACGCTGATCTTTTGCCCCGAAAGAATGTAACTCTCGCCGCGTTTGCCATGTTCCGCCGCCGCGATCAA
>JAIFKY010000157.1 GCA_020049345.1 Anaerolinea sp. | reverse complement strand
CCTGGCGCTCTTCCATTGCCTCGAGCAAAGCCGCCTGGGTTTTGGGCGTGGCGCGGTTGATCTCATCCGCAAGAATGATCTGCCCGATCACGGGTCCCGCGCGGAATTCAAATTTATTCTTCTGCTGGTTATAAATTGAAACACCCGTCACATCGCTTGGAAGCATATCTGGCGTAAATTGAATGCGATTGAAGGTGCAATCCAGCGAGCGCGCCAGGCTGCGCGCCAACATGGTCTTGCCCACTCCCGGCACATCCTCGATCAGGACGTGTCCCTGGCACAGTAAACCAATCACGATCAATTCGATGGATTGCTGCTTGCCAACAATCACCTTCGCCAGATTGTCAATCACCTGCCCGCCAAAATCTTTAATATCCGTCATGAATAAGATTCCTTTCCAAAGTGGATAAGGGATTCTATCATGCCGTTTGCGATGCGCGCGGGACAAATCGTGTTTAATTTCAGGCACGCCCCAGTAACTCAATGGATAGAGCACCTGACTTCGGAAAGGCAAGTTCAAAAATAAGCCCACGCACTATATACAGCCTATATTTTGAGTTGACATAAGCGAACTTTTTCAAGAGTCCGCCATTCTGTTTTTACGCGCCGCGCCCCGTGTAAGGCACATGCAAAAGGCTTGCCGCCATGCGCTTCGCTTCTTCGGGTCTTAGGTTATACCTTGAAGTTGTGATAATGCTTGCATGACCTGCCATTTTTAAAACGGCCGTAATGTCAGCGCCCATCCCTTCGATTTTCCACATTCTGATCGCTTCTATCACTGCGCTTTATCTCAGGTATAATCTTTTTATAAGGAGATGATGCTATGACAGCCATGCAAACAATTTCAATACAGGTTTCGCCTGAAGCGGCTTGGGCTTTTCTAAAAAGCCCGCGAAGAGGATCGCGGAAAACTGGAACTGTTGATCAGTTTGCACCTGCCAGCTAATCGTTGGAAGCTGTGATGCGCGAGAGCAGCCGTTCGGCTCAGAAACGCGGATTAACTCCCGACATTCTCGATGACACCTTGAAGCATTAATATGCAATTTGTCTTCGACACCCCGAAATCTGGGACAACCCATTTTCATGGGTACGACACCGTTTCGATTGTGCGGGATAATCGGCGCTATGTGATTGCGTTGCACTTCATCGAATATGGTGAGGAGATGGCAGACATTGTGCGCTGGCTAATTAAATACCTAAAAATGCTCAGAATCCGCATCCAACGGGTATTTTGGGATAAAGGGTTTTGTTCCAAGCCAGTTTTCAAAGTTTGGCTATCTCTGCGCCGTTTGGCGCTCTGGCTCAGTCGTGCGATTGAACATTTATGGGGCTCGACTGAGGTCATTCAACATCAACCTCGTCTTATGCTTTCGTGAAAACTACTGATATATGGAAATGTACCCTTATTACATCGGTTATATCATCATCTTACTGGCAAGTAGTTTGATCGGATTCCTGTTGCTGATTCGAATCTGGGGGTTGCGCGCCATACCGGGCACCTATGGGTTAATGCTGGCTGTTGGCTGTGTGACAGAATGGTCACTGGCTTACGTCATGGAAATTTTCAGCGCGGGCATAGCGGAAAAAATCCTGTGGGCAAAACTACAATATTTCGGCATTTCCTATGTGGCGCTGGGTATGTTCATTTTTACCATGCATTACAGCGGTAATGGCGACTGGCTAACTCGCAAACGTACGGCTTTGCTTGCAATCATCGCCAGCGCTGGTTTTTTGCTGGCATTAACCAATGAATGGCATCATCTGATCTGGTCTGCCATTCAATACACCAGCGGCTTGTCGCTCGGTCCACTTGATATTCAACACGGGACGTTATTTTTTCTCGTGGTGTTCTTTCAATATATTTTGGTTGCAATCATTACAGTATTATTTTTCCAGATTGCGACACGTTCGCACAGCCTGTATCAAAGCCAATCGCGCATCATGCTGACAGGAATGGCATTTCCGTGGGCTGCAAATTTTATGTACATTACAGGCTTGAATCCGTATCCATCGCTGGATTTAACCCCCATTGCGCTGACGCTGGCAAATCTATTTCTCTCGATTAGTTTTCTGCGCTACCGCTTTATGGACCTGAGACCCATCGCGCATGATTCTGTATTCAATGCCATGCAGGATGGCGTGGTGGTGCTGGACAACAAGGAACGAATTGTGGATATCAACCCGGTCGCCACGTTCATCTTTCAGGATACGGGCAACCTGCTTGGGCATGAAATCAAATCACTGCTCCCCATTTGGGGAGAGTGGCAAACGGTTAATCCGCTTGGGGAAATCAATCAGGAAATTTCAGTTGAACTTGCAGGTGACCCTTTGATTTTCAGACTGCGAACGACATCTGTGCTGGATCAACGCGGAAAGCGTAACGGGCGCATCCTGCTTATTAGCGACATTACTGAACAAAAACAAGCTCACGAACAAATGATGGAAGCAAGCCATTTGAAGAGTCAATTGCTGGCGAATCTCGGACATGACCTGCGATCTCCATTGGGCGCAATTATTGGTTATGCAGAGATGTTGAAAGATGGTTCGTTTGGTCCCGTAAGCGAAAGTCAGGTCAGGGCTTCGTCGGAAATTCTCGACGGCGCAAATCAACTGCTTTCATTCATCAACAATTTGGTGGGGCAGGCACAGATGGAAACCGGCAGGATTATTTTACGAGAATACCCCTTTGATGTGGATGAAGTCGTTGGACCGCTGCTGTCCACGCTAAATTTTCACGCGCACAAGAAGGGGTTGACTCTTGTGGAATATATTGATCCTGCTCTGCCACAGAAATTGGTCGGCGATCAGTTCTGGCTGCGGCAAATCGTAATGAATCTTGTGCATAACGCGGTTAAATTTACCGAGAATGGCTCTGTAACTGTGCGCTTTATCAAGCGTGAAAAGACTCTTTGGGCAATTCAGGTCGTGGATACAGGAATTGGAATTCCACTTGAAGCGCAAAAGCGGGTATTTGAAGCCTTTGAACAAGTGAACAGCATGGAGAATTCAAAACAAAGCGGTTTTGGTTTGGGGCTATCCATTGTTGCCAAGCTAACTTCCATTATGAACGGGAAGATCGAACTGGAAAGCGAGTCGGGCAAAGGCTGTACGTTTACAGTGATCCTTCCACTAAAGGAAGTTGTAAAATGACACAGTTTTGTCATTCAAGATGGCGGCGACTTGTTGCGCCCCGACCATTTCTTTTTTAATTATTCCATCAGCGTGTCGGTTCGTTTGCAGCTGTTATAGTTCTGGCACGCTTTGCTTTGGATCTGCTTCAATTAATTTGTTGTCACAGAAGCTGATTGTACGCAGTTCTACTTTTTATGCAATTTTTGTCAAAAGTCCAAAACTTTAAAGACTCTTATCCACTTCGTACAATCTCCCAGCCCTGCCTGCCTGTCTTAAATCACGATAGTGCCACCAGACCTGCCAAACGCGGAACGCCGCCTCCACCTGGATTTTGAACGACATTTTTGACTTTCCCTTGCGGCGCTCTGCAAAATAAATTGGTGATTCTCCGATTTTGAATTCAAGGCAATGTGCGAGGTATGCCATTTCCACAAGAAAGACATAGCCGCTGGATTGAATGCGTTCAAATGGAATTTGCTGTAAAGTCTCACGCCGCCACATGCGGTACCCTGTGGTTACATCATGTAAAGGCAGACTCAAAATAGTACGCGCGTAATAATTGCCAAAAGCAGAAAGATTCCTGCGCCAAACGGGCCAGTTTTCATCTACAGAGCCACCCTTTACATAACGAGAGCCAAGCACAAGGTCATTGGTCTCCAATAAATTTGCCATATCCACAAGCGCGGAGGGGACATGTGAAAAATCCGCATCCATTTGAACAATGGCTTGCGCATCGCTTTCCAATACCTTTTGAAATCCATTCAAATATGCCGAACGCAGCCCTAGCTTACCAGGGCGATGAAGCACACTGACACGCCCCGGATATGCCGTAATCAATTCATCTGCAACGCGACCTGTGCCATCGGGACTGTTATCATCCACAATCAGCACGCGCAAATCAAGCGGAAGCGAAAATAAAGCGGAGACCAGTTTGGGTAGGTTCTCCGCTTCATTATAGGTGGGTGTGACAACCGTAATACGCAAAAAAACTCCTATTTCTTAAGGCGCACCAACTCTGTTTTTATCTGGTTTATATCGGTAAAGTTATCTTTAAGGGATGCAACTTCAGCCAACTTCACATTGAGACGATTTCGGCTTTTTGCCATTTGCTCGCGATCTTTGATGGGATAGAAATACTCTACAGACTGATCAAGCCGAACACGGAGTTTTTCACCCAACGCTGCAAGATTCGAAGGCGGAAGAACGAGGATAAAATCTGTGCCGCTTATATGACCGAGAAAATCCTCAGGGCGGCTGACTTCCCGCATCGTATTTATGATCATCAAGCTGATTGCGCGCAAAACATCATCAGATGCAACAAAGCCATAGGCTTCACGAAAGGAAACCATGTTGTCAATTGACACAAACAACAAAGCCACACCGTCTTTTCCGATTACCTCAGAGAGCTTTTCATCTACCAAAGCGCCTTCCGGTAAACCCGTGACAGGGTTGGTTAAAGATCCCTGACTCACGCGTTTAAGCGCATTCCGCACACGCAGGCGCAATTCCTGCACATCAAAAGGCTTGGTAATGTAATCATCTGCGCCAATTTCCAATCCTTGCAAACGATCAGAACGATCACGTTTTTCGGTGAGGAAAATGATGGGAACTTCTGCTGTGCGGCGATCACTACGTAAGCGTCGGGCAACTTCGTAACCGTCAATATCAGGGAGACGAATATCGAGAATGACAAGGTCAGGGTGAACAGTTTGGCAGGAGCGAACACCATCTTCCCCCCAATTGACAGTAAACACTTCGTACCCCTGAACGCGAAAATAGGCGTTCAGCATTTCAGCCACGTCCAAGTCGTCTTCAATGATTAGTATTTTGGGCTTATTGTCTGTCACGCCAGACCTTTGCTGTATTTATGAAATTGGTTCTTTTTGGACGATAAATTCACAAACATCATCGCCAACGGCAACACATTTGGATTCATTGACACGGAATTCATTGCCGCCAGATACCCACTTAAGAGCTTCCTGCAATAAGCCGGTGGAGATGAAACAAACTGGTTTATCTGCGCCTGTGCGTCCCCAACAACACGGGCATTTGTGGATCGTCCATATCCACTCTGTATCTTTCTCTTCAACTGTAGTGTGTTGATCGCTCAATTGGCTGAATATTTTTGCAAAAGCAGGCAATCCAATTCTCAATTTAGATTGAAGCGGAAGCACAACAAATGCCAAATCCGCAGCGCCAGCCAGCGCGCCAAAGTTTTTCAAAGCATCAGAGAAGGTTGCGCGACCCGCCCGAAGAGCAAGCCCACGCCCGCCACGGGGACCATACATTTCCTCCAAGGCAGAGCCCAAGGCAGAAAGTTCGGCAAAATCAAAGCCTTTATCGAGATTGTCGGGCGGATAATTTTCGATGTAATTATTCAAACCAGCCAAATTCAAGATGGCATTCAATCCATTTTTGCCCATTACTTCTTCCAAAGACTTGATGGTAATCATGCCAAATTTATTGGGATAATACAAACCACTTTTTTGAAGGGGGATCATAAGCTACTCCACTAGATCAACTTCGCCAGATCTTCGGCGGCGCGACGCATATCAAGGAAGATCAGACCAAGTTTGGCCTGTTCGCGTGCCAACGCAGTGAGAACAGCTTCATCACCAACTGACATCAACACCACATACCCCTTCAAGCCTTTGATATAAACCTGCTCAAGGGACCCGCGCCCTAATTCACTTGCGATACGTTCACCTAATGAAAGCATGGCGGCAGACATGGCAGAAACACGGTCTTCTTCCACCCCTTGTGGAAGTGCAGACGCAATGCTAAGCCCATCAACGCTGACCACTGCTGACGCTTCAATATCAGGTGATGAAGCCTGTAATTCTCGCAGGCGATCTACCATTTGTTGCGAACGATTTTTTGACAAACCAACCCTCCTGTAGGGGAAGTTGAGCGCCCAGCCAACTCCAGGCAGCAATATTCATTAACACGACTATTTTAGAACAGGGCTTTCATTGTGTCAAGTTCGGCATATTATATCTTACAAAACAGCAAACTGCTCACATGCTATAATTCACAGCATGAGCAAAGTCAGGAAAATCATTTTTATCTTTTGTATTTTTTCAATCATGACGCAAGCCGTATATGCACAGGAACCCGTCCCCTCTGTTGAACCTGATAGCGGCGGAGTGGTCTGTGAGCCAGGTATCTACCCATCACATTCAGAGGATTGCCTGCTTTTGGGACCTTCTGCCTACATGACCGATCTTGCGCGGCTCGGCATGACATTTCCTCCACGAGCTTTACCTGCTTCAAAACCCGACCCGAGCCTGACTCAGCTTCCGTATAAATATTTCCGCCTTGACAATGACTATGTGCCAATTTATAGCAACCCTGGAGAGACGGGGGAAAGCGCACAGCAATTTCCACCCGGGTTCATTTATGTCTCCTATACCAATCGCGTAGACCAAGGTGGTGTGTACTATTTTATTCAAAATGGTGTATGGATTCCCGGCAAAGGTGCGCGTGTCAGTGAAATATCTAATTTTCAGGGGCTTGTTTTTTCTGCGACGCCTAGCAACTCCTTTGGTTGGGCGTTTGAGCAAATTCCTGTAATGAGCTTACCTGGCTATAATGAAGGCAAAACAGGAAAAGAAATCCATCCCTTTGAAATTGTAACCATCTATGATTCACAAATTGTGGGAGATGAAGAATGGTATCTGGTTGGGCCCGGTCAATGGCTGGAAGGACGCAAGGTAGCGCGCGTCTTTATAAGCACAACTCCTCCTCAAGGCGTAACAACAAATCGCTGGATTGATGTGGACCTTGCTGAGCAAACACTCGCTGTTTACGAGAATGGTCAACTTATCTTTGCCACTGTCATCGCAAGCGGGTCAGAACCGTTCTGGACACGGCCGGGACTTTTTCAAATTTTCCAGAAAAAAGAAACCGAGACCATGCGTAACAACGACTTGGCAGATTTTTATTACCTCGAGAACGTTCCTTGGACAATGTACTTCGACGGCGCGCACGCGCTACACGGTGCATACTGGCGCACGCGCTTTGGATACGCCCAATCTCATGGTTGCATAAACCTATCCATCGGCGACTCACATTGGTTATTCAATTGGGCAGTTGAGAAAGATTGGGTATATATCCATGATCGCACTGGAAAGACTCCCACAGATCCCGCACTTTACACTGAAGGCGCGTATTGACATTAATATAGCCCCGTGATAAACTATCGCCCGCTCAGTTAATTGGTCCCGTGGTGTAGCGGCCTAACATGCGGCCCTGTCAAGGCCGAGATCGCGGGTTCGAATCCCGTCGGGACCGC
>JAIFKY010000197.1 GCA_020049345.1 Anaerolinea sp. | reverse complement strand
TGATGGGTCTGCCAGAGCGCGGACGATCATACAAAGCTTGTAATCCACTTTCTCGATATTGATCGGCCAATGTGGACAACGTCGCGATAGTGATCTTGACCGTTTTGGACACAACTGTATAAGTTTGACCGCGATCCAATTCAAGTAGTGAAAGCGCACGACGATAGGTTTTTGCCTTGAGTTCGCCCTTACTAATCAAGGCTTCGAGATACTCTCGATCTATTGGACTGAGTTGTATGTGTTGTTTGTTCATCTGGCTATTTTCTACCAGATGCCCGCTTTTGTCAAAAACTTACTTTACGATGTACTTAGCTGTGTAGTTACGAATTTTGAGAAAATTACTCGTTCTCACCTAAATAACCTACAACCCGCCTTTGCGTGGACGCTGTCCACCCAACCTGGTGGACAGCCTGGCTAAAAATGCAGAGCGCAACAGAACGCTTTGCAGGGTCAGGCGCGGAGTTGCCGGTCAGGCGTTGAGCCGCTTGCATGGCAATCGCGATCAAGTCAGACTGCAGCGACGCGGGATTCGCGGGCTGGTTGATAGTTTGCACAATGTCGCGCTTCAAGGTGTTTTCGTGGGCGATGATCGCCGCATCATGGCGAATCCAGCAGCGGATGGAACAATATTCGCATCCGGGGAAAGGTCCATCCGAGACCTGGCTGGCACCGCGATATTTTTTAACGAACTGCCCAAGATGATTGGCGACGTCCGTGTCGTTGCCATCCACCAAAGCGATCAGCCCACTGGATAACGCCTTGCGCATTTCTTCTACAAGCGGATACTCCCAATTGAAACTTCTGGCACGCTGGTATAACGTCCTGCCGGAAGCAAAAAGCATGACCGATTTTATGATCTTCTGATTGTCCACAGAATCATTTGTTCCTGTTAGACTCGAGACCAGACTAACAATGGGATCAAGAGCCCGTCTGCCATCTGCCGGGTCACGGACGAGCGTGATCATCAAAGCCGCCCACAATTCGGGGAATTCATCCCTGCCGATTAAGTTCAAAGCGCCATCATACACAATGACGTCCACCTGCGGCGAGCCGCTGCCGATATGCTTTCGGTAGTCAACAAACGGTTCGTAATATGAGCGCGAAGTCAGGGTTGACATGCCCGCGATAATATCCTTATCTGCCACGTAGGCTGACAGGCGTTTGCTCTTGTAATCCAGCGCTTCGATCAACAAGGGATGATCTGCCTGCTCGGAAAAAACGGCCGCCCTGCCCGGAGGAAGGGTACCGACAAAACGACTTTGTGCCTGATCCATGTTGGTCGCCTGCGCCAATACTTCACGATCATCTGCCGCAACCATGCGGTGGATGATCTTCAGGTTGGTGTTCTTGACCGCATCGGGAGCCAGTTTCGTGGGAATCTGTTCCGCGATCAACACACCCTGCCCGTATGCGCGGATCTCCGCCAGCATATTGGTAAAGGCTTCCACTGCCTGTCCGCGCGTGTTGGCAGACTCGGTCTCCACTTCGGTTTTGATATTCTTCAACAGGCGGTGCGCTTCTTCAATGACGATCAGATGTTGAATATCCAGCAGGGCAGCGTTGAAGGTGGACTGAACGCGGCGGTATTCATAAATGCGGGTCATGATCAAGCCGATCACAAAGGCTTTTTCATCGTCGTTTCCAATGCGTTCCAACTCCAGGATCGTCGGAATGGAAAGCAGTTCCTTAATGGAGACGCCATGCTGAGTATCAAGCATTAAGCCCTTGCTGCCAAGCCGCAACGAACCAATACGCGCTTTCAATCCAGCCTTGACGTCCATCTCTATACGGTCTTCATATCCAAGCCGTTCGGTCACTTCATCCACTTTTTGATACAGATCCGAAAGCGTGGGGAAAACGGGCCATTGGTCAATTTGCGACATCAGATGTTTGGGCAGACGGCGATTTAAGCCCGTTGCGAGATCCCAGCCCAGATCGGTATAAATTTCATGCAGGCATGTTTCCAGCACGTAAGGCATGGGCGCATACAGGATAAATGCAGCATTGAACACCGATTTGAGATAATCAATATGCGTTTGCACGTGGACGCGGTGATCGGCGTCCTCAACTTCGAATTCAAAAGGATTGATACGGAAGGGCGCGACGGTCTCATCGCCCAGAGTGTAGACGCGCAGGTCGGGGATAGGTCCCGGCTTCGCGGATGAACCGCGCAGGCGGCGATACTCTGCCTTGGCTGATTCCACCACCAGAAATGGAATCTTCCCGCTTCCACCTTTCCACAAGTTATCCAAAATCCCGAACACGGTGGTTGTCTTACCGCTGCCGGTCATCCCCGCGATCAAACCATGCTTGGCAAAATCACCGGCGGGCAGAGCAAAGGCTTGACCCGTTTTGCGATTGCCATCCAGGATCGCGCCAATTTCAATCGGGTTGGAAATGGCGGGCGATTCAAAATCGGTATCGAAGCGGGCATAATCAGCAATGCGGAATCCCGGCATCTCTTCGCGCGATAACTGGGATAACGTGCCGAGTTCAACAGAGGTCAGGCGGGTCCTGAAGAGATTGACATCATTTGAAGTCTTACCGCACGTCACCACGCGCAAAGGCTGGGGAACAGAATCGGGTCCCGCGAAAACAGCCCGCACAAGCGATTGCGCGCGCGCGAGGTTTTCCTGTTTGGGCGCAAAGAAATGCACCTCCGTCTCCCACATGCCCACGGCTTTGGCTTCATCCAGCCGCTGCAGGTGACGCTCGAGCAGCATAACCGCATACTCCGCCTGGCGGTTGACCACTTCGCCTGAAATGGATTCGGTGGAGCCGGACTGCGTGCGGGGATCCTGCTGGGTCATGGTCTGATTCAATTGCTGAACTTGCCGCTTGGTCTGAGACGCGGCAGCGGCAATCGCGTCGAGGCAGGTGTAAGCGTCGTTGGTGATTTGCGACAGGGGATACGGGACGCCATGCACCAGCAAGCCCCAACCCTCCCCCGCCATTCCGCGGCATATCCGCTCGATCTGATTTCCGGCAAGCATGGAAGGCTGGACATCCTTCTTTTGGGAATTCTCTTTAGGTTGACTCGCCGCGCGCGCTGGCGCCGCTCCCTTGCGGGTGGGAATACCCGTCAGCCGCCCGCGGTGCGCGAACATTCCCGCGCTTTGCAAAATTTTGCCCAGCGAAGTCTCGGCTTTTTCTTCGAGGATAATGCCCGGAAAAGCCGCGGTCAGCGAGGCGCGCAGGATGATCTCGGCGTCCCCGCCTGCCATGCCGATAAAAAGCGCGACATCGCGCGGCTGACCGACCAGCAGGTAGAGGAATTCCAAGCCCTGACCGTAGGCGCTGGAAAGCAGATCATCCATGCGCTGTTCATAGTTGCTGGACGGGTCATCCTTCCAGAAGGAAGCCAGCCCTTTAACGCGGATAAAGGGAACGTTTTCCAACTGCCCCCAAATAGGCGGGGAGTCGGGCGCAAGTTTGTCATCAAGGTCGCGCCGTTCCAGTTTTTGAATGGCGTTTGGTATATCAATGGAGGGGATTGAGATTGGCATAATTTCCTCATTATAAAATTACTTGAAATGGTTGAGACTCCCACCGAAAATACTTCCTGAGACTTTCAGGCGTAACGTCTGTCATAAGTAGGACATTAGGGGTAATTTTTCTCAAAACGCCAGTGTTAACGCTATCGCCAACTCCCAACGCTATTATGCTGCCTGATAATTCACCTGTACGCTCTTTGAAATATTTTGAACCTGCTTCCCAATCATCTGTTGGGGATCCTCCTGTAATCCAAAAAATCAACGCCTTGTAATCGCTATTCTTATTCCCAGTATTCCTAATCATTTCGTTATGAATACAATCTCCCAGCACGCGAAACGCATTACCCACATTCCGAACCCCGTGAGTGGACAATGCTGGTGGAATAAAATTAGTTAACGGTTTTAGAGGAATAACTTGTTGAGCATAAGTGGAATAGGTTATCACGCTCAAGCAAACCGCCCCTGTTGCTTGTGGCTGCTCCAACAGTTCATTATGGAGTAATTGAACAGCCTGCTCCATAGCAGTTATAGGAGCACCGCTCATCGTATTATCGCATTCCAACAACAAATAGACCGGCATACGTTGAATATCTGACTGTACAAAATCGAGAGTAATCTGGAAACCGATTGGCGGAGGCGGAAGGGGAGGGCTTATCATTGCGTGTATCGGTTGAGATATTGTAGTTACCGGTTGGGAAATCCACTTGAAATAAGCAAATATTTTGCTAGCCGTAATTTCTGTCATCAACAAAACTTCCGAAGTAAACTGTCTAAGAACAGCAACATCAATCTCATTTCCAACCCCCAGCGCAACAAGTCCGCTAAATTTTCTAGTGTTTTTCCTTAAATACGTCAGACCGTCCAACCAGTTATCTGTTGGCTCATGAGCCGTAATCCAAAACACTCTCGTCATGTAGTCACCCTTTTTAGCTGCCGTCGTTTCAACTACATCTTTATTAATACAATCACAAAGAACACGCAAAGCATTCCCCAAATTATTAATTCCGCCAGCAGTGAGTGGCGGCAAAATAAAAGATGTTATAGGCATTAGCGGTGTTATCTGTTGAGCATAAGTTGAGTAAGTAATTACGCTAATATTGATTTGTTCAACAGACTGAGGATCTCCCATTAGTTCGTTATGAATAAGCCGGATACCTTGCTCAACTTCCTTAATAGGCTCACCACGCATAGAATCACTACATTCCAGAAGAAAATAAACCGGTAGGCGACGAACATCTCCGGCTCCAAAATCCATTGGATTATCTTTTGCGTTTGTGTCAGTTATGTATAAACCCGGCACATTGACATCGATATCTTTACCCTTTGCACGCAGTTTCATACTCTCGATTAACTTTTTATAAGACGATTCCAATTTTTCTAATGGATAATAGTCCACATAGTGCCATTTCCTGATTTTTCGAGGTACTTCGCATTCATCCAGCCTGAGAGGGATAACAAATAAAGTCCCATCTGGTTTTTCAAGCGCAATATCTAAAACATTTCTAATCTCTTTCTGAATATAGCCTTCTTTTGTTACAGATGTTTTAGATATGAGAACTATCACAACATCAACGAATTCCACCGCCTTTTCAATTTCCATATCCCAGTCTTGCCCAGGAAGGAGTTTTTCCTCATCAAGCCAGGGGTCAATCCAGCCTTCAGCGGATAACCGTTGATATAGATCCCGCACAATCGGTTTATCCTGTGAAGCATGACAAAGAAAGACTTTAAGTTTAGATTGTTCCGGCATGTTCACTCTCTGTACAGTAGGGTTGGGCGGGCACGGTGTTGTCATCAAGGTTGCGCCTCTCCAGTTTTTAGACGGCGTTTGTGTCAATGGAGGGGATTGAGATAGGCATGGGAATTCTCTTTTAAAAATGTTAAGGTTTCTATAATTTTATCTGGAAACCCGATGTTTGTTCTTTTGCATTCCACTTTGACAATGCGGCAATTTCTTCGCGCTTGCATATAACCACAAGCGTGCGATCCCCAAACGAACCGAAAATATTGTAATTAAGCAGGTCAAGCAGTGCTTTGTCTGGATCTTGAGAAGCCATCACAGAAGGGATAGCCTTGCATAAACCATGCAGCCGTTCTTGCGGTGGATACAAATCATCTGCCACTCCATCAGTCATTACAAAAAAATATTGCACATGCCCTGGCAAATCTATCACTCCACATTTCAAAGCCAGTTCATCCAATTGGTAGTTTGTCAAAAAATTAGTCTGTCCATAAATCTCTCCCGATTCAGGCTTACCAAGTAGAGCAACTCGCCCATCTTCCATTTGCGCAACAATTAAGCCATCGCCAATTTGTGCCGTACCCAGCAGATTGTTTTTGGGGTTATACATTAACAACAAAAGCGTTGTTGAAAGATCGTGAAATTTTGATTGTCGACCCCAAGATTCCTGGTTAAGTACCTTCCAAGCTTGACGCAACGCATCTACCAATAAAGTTTTTGCCATCGAATTACTTGGTGGAATAAATTCAATCTTTCTTTTGATTACGTCTAAAGCAGTATTCACAGCCAACTTGGCGCCAACTCGGGAAAGATTATGAGATCCTGATCCATCAGCAACAGCAACAAGAACCCAACCGCCTGCATATTCAATTACAAATTCATCTTCACGAAAAGCAGCATCATGTTCATGCAACTTTCCACGTCGACTTGCGCCACATATATACCATTCTCCAGCCTGTCGATTATCCCTTCGTGTATGAGGCGTGCGATCCTGCAATTCAGCAGATGGTTCATTTACTTGCCACTCTGCTATGGATTGAATCGGTTTTAGATCAGAATCATTACTTATTGATACTAGCAATGGGGGATAAATAATAGGTCGAATTCCTTCTTGATTAAGATATTCTATATTTATGCCTTTATTGCGTGCTCGAACTCTTAAACTATCCAATATTTTTTTATATGCCCAATCCAAACGTTCAGAGGGAAAATAATCCACATACTGCCAGCGTTTAATTTTTCTAGGCACGGCGCAATTATCCAGCCTTAAGGGGATAATAAATATCGTGCCTTCCGGCTTTTCAAGGGCTATATCCAAGGCATATCTGATCTCTTTTTGGATATAGCCTTCCTTGTTAACCGAAACACTGGACAAAAGCACAATCACAACATCGGCGGACTCTACCGCCTTTTCTATCTCGTATTCCCACTCCTGCCCGGCAAGGATATTTTCTTCGTCAAGCCATGGGTCAATCCAGCCTTCAGAGGATAACCTTTGATGCAAATCCCGCACAATCGGCTTATCCTGTGAGGCGTGGCAAAGAAAGACTTTAAGTTTGGCTTGCTCTGTCATGGCTGTCATGTCAAAGAAACACTGGGAAGCAAATTATTTTGTTTCATTGTTGGTATCTGTATTCTGAGATTCCTGGGGAGAAGGGTTTTCATTTGGTGACTCTTTACCCTTTAATAGTCGTTTAATGCCTTGCCACACTAAATACATTGCGGCTATCGCCTGAAGCCAATTCATCAGACTGTCCATGGTAAAGTTTTTCATAATATCTCCTTTTGCTATTTCATGTACCACAAGAAAACATCAACAGTATGTCATGTTACCAATTGCATCACTGATGATCGCACAAATACTTTCCACCATATTTATTTTCTAGGCGCTATCAATGCAGGCGCAACAACGACTCGAAAACCGTAATAACCGATACAAGTTTCCGGCAAAGCGGAACTGCGTGAGGCACAGCGCGCGCTTGAATATGTGTTCAGGAAAGACCCGCCCCGTAATACGCGCGGCATGGGCGAATTCGGGTCTTCACGCCCGTCATCCCGACGGTAAGGATACCCTTGAAATACTGAATTTGTCCATTCCCAAACGTTGCCCGCCATATCCGCCGCGCCGACCGCCATGTTGGAGAACCCACGCCCGTGGGGAAATATTCCCCGCAAAGCGACAGTCCGTTCGGCGCGGCGGATATGGCGGG
>JAIFKY010000247.1 GCA_020049345.1 Anaerolinea sp. | reverse complement strand
TACTGGTACATGACAAATTTCCCGCCTTTTTGAATTTCCGTTCTTAATTCCAAATTCCCCATGCCTTCGATGCCGATGATTTTCATGCTTCCTCCAGTTATGAATGGTGATCATTGAACAGTTGGGCAGGCGCCCTGCAATATGGATTGGCGCAATTTGATTAATTCAGGGTATGCGTAAAAAAACAATATCTTTTGATCTCTGATGGATGTTTCTTTTGGCTTGGGGCTGAATACAAAATAGGTAAAGGATTCGGCAATATCTTCTGTGGGATGTGTGGTGGCGTAGTCGTCTACAAATTGATTTTGGTGGGCGAGGTAAAAATTGTAAAGTCCCGCATAATATGGGGTGAGATTATCCGCGTGCCGAAGATCGTCTATTGTTTCCCACTCGGTGTTGATGTTTGTCCAAAAGCGGTTATAGAAAGCATTGATGTATGAGTTTGGCAGGCTGCAATCGGTGTCTGTAAAGTAAGTGGGGCAGGCGGCGGCTTTGCTTTCCAGTAGTTCCAAGTTGAATGGGTCGTTGTAAATTTCCTGATCAATTGTGACTTGTGAATCGTTCAAGGTCAGCAGGTGGGCATATTCATGAATCAACGTAAACAGGAGTTCATTTTTATTTTCGAGATCGGCAATGTCAACTTCAATGATCCATTGCGCGGGGTCGTTTATGGTTTGATCTACAGCCGCGAGTGTGTTTCCGCCATTATCGGTGAAGACAATATATTGGGCAACCATGCGGCGGTTTTCAGGGGGAATTAGTTTGGTAAAGAATTGCCAGGCTTCTTCCTGTAAAATTCTGTTTTTTTGTTCGTCTTCCAATTCGCTGGGAATTGGGTCAAAGATTGGGGTTGTAATTTCATCCCCTTCGACTGAGTAGGTGACCAGGTTATATGATTTTGGCTCAACAAAATCTGAAAAGTTTGCCATATTGTATACATCGCCTTTTGCGCCTGCGATGACTTTTTCCATGGTGACAACGCAGGCGGCATTAGGCGTTTGTGCGGCGAATGTGCTGGAGGCGTATTTGCCCAGCGAGACGCCTAAAAGAAAGAACAAACCAACAGCAAGCAGAACGATAATGACAGTCAGGTTCTTTTTCATATTTACCTATAATTTTTTGAAAGGGATATGTGCGGCGATGCTGGCGGCTCATACGTTTTGTTTTAATTTTTGTAAATGCTTTCCCAATCATCCTTCAAAAAGTTGCCCAATATTTTATCGGCTTCACCCTGGGCTGGAAGTACGTCGCCATCGGGTTCCACATACATCCAGGTTTTGCCTGCTCCGGCAGGGATTTCGTCATCCTGCGTTTCGTATGCGGCAGGGTTTGAGGATGAGTACGGCACGGGTAAATCCCAGCGGATGGTGAGACTCAGCGAGTTTGCGGTGTCTTGCAACTCCAGCAGTTCATCCAATAAATCGTTATCAGCGGCGCTGAGGGAGATGTTTTCCACTGCCAGGTTTGCCAGTTTTTGCAGGATGTCTTTTGCATCTTCCACGTTTTTCTGGGTGAGCGTGAGATGCACGGTGAGGAAGAGGTCCTGCGGAACGATGGTTTCGATGGCTTTCCATGAGCGCGGATCGTTGGGTTGCAGGATGAGCATGACGTGATCCAAGCCGGTTTGCAGGAGTAGTTCAAGGTAGTCTTTGTCGGCGAGTTTCAAGCCGTCGGTTAATAGCCCGCAGACTTGCCCGTTTTTTTCGGCATGGGCGATGAGTTGCGGAAGGTCTTCGCGCAGGGTGGCTTCTCCGCCGGTAAAGATGATGTGCGGGATGCCAGCCTGCCAGGCTTTGTCCATGATAGTTTGCCATTCTTCGGTGCTGAGTTCGCGGTCAACCCGTTTGACGGGGGCGTATTCTGCGCTGGTGCGTTCTGGCAGGCGGTAGGTGAGGGCGCAATCGAGCCGCAGGGTGGAATCTGCCGAATGGGGGGCAACCCGCTCAAAGTTTAGGAAAGATGCGGGGTCTAAATCGGGGGTGGAGATGAGGGTGTGAATCTGATCGGCGAAGTTTTCAAAATCGGTCAGCGCAGTTTTTAGATCCACTCGGTAGCGTTTGGAAATTTGTTTTGCGGCTTCATTTGCTTCTGTGCCTTTGATGAAATGAAAGGCGTATTCGGCGGCGGTGGGGTTGAGTTGCAAAACGGTGGATGCATTGAGAATGAGCAAGCCCGAACCATCTTTTTTCAGACGAAGGTGCAGACGGTACGGCTTTTCATCCCGCGTGGCTTGCAGGTGATGCGTGCCGACTGGAAGCGGTTGAACTTTTGTAAACTGTTCGGTGATGCGGTTGAATATGTTCATACGTTCTCCTATTTTTTGAGAAGACCCATGTCTACGAAGGTAAGATAAATGTAGCCGATGAGCATGAGCGCCCAAGCCAGCATTTCAATCTTTGCCCATATACTTTCGAGGGAAAGCGAAAAATTATCCTTGATGGTTTGAACGATGCCTTCAAGATTGTCGAGTTTGTTCTTTAGGTTTTCCTTCCAGTCCTTAAGATAAAACTCGCTTTGGATGGCTTCGTAAAGTTTGGCTGTGTACCAATCGCCGATGAGCAGCAGGTTTTGTTCGGCGCGTTCAAAATCGATCATCACTTCGAGTTTGTGTTCTGCAATTTGGCGGATGACGCCGCGTGTGGGGCGCGGACGACGTTTGTTTTTGAAGAAGGTTTCGCTGATCTTGTCGAGCATGATCTCAATTGACTGATCCAACATGCGATAGCGTAATAATTGGTAGTTGCCTATTTTGAGCAGGGCGATGTCGGATTGGTAGTCGTCGTTGGGGGCTATGATGACGGCGCCTTCCCAATCTACGAGGGTGAGTTCTGCGGCGGAGTAGTGTGTGCGCGAGATGAGGATTTCTTCGATCTCGCTTTTGTCAAATACTTCGCGCTGTGAGCGGATGAATTTGGTGAGCGCGAGGGCGTTCTTTTCGATCCATTTGTCGGGGGTTGGGCTGGCATCTTGCACGAGCAGGATGGTGTATTCTTCGTACAATCCATTTTGGCGGTATTGGGTTGGGATGAATTTGCTTTGCAGGGCGCTTTCAATTTTTGCGCGTTCCTGCAAGACAGATGCCGCGAAGGGGTCTTTTAGCGCAAAGTGACATTCTATCATTTGCACGCGCCCATCATAACGCTGGCGCACGACCTGTACCGCATGACCTTCGATGAGGACGGTTTCTTCGCCAAGGGTGACAAGGTCAATGTCAATCGGCTGGAAATAGGGCGCGTCTTTTAATCCCTTGAATGGTTCAGGGACTGGGACTTTGCCGTCGTCGGCGTCGGGGAATGCGATCAGGTAGCAGATTTCCATGAGGGAAAGGATGAAGAAAAGTTAAGCGCTAGGTGCGGATAAAGTGCGGCATTTCGAGTGGAATTTCGAGCGAGATTTCTACGAAGCCCGCGTATGCTCCATTTTGGTACCAGGGCGATTGATAGATGAGTTTTTTGATTCCGTTCTTTTCGATGGTGTACACATTTTTGACTTGCGCGGCTAACAGCCTTTCGGTTTTTTTGCGCGCAGGGTCGGGGTGACAGTCGAGCATGTTCGCGCCGATCAGGTTGGTTCCGCCGTCGGCTTCAAATGTTTTGGCGGCTTTGTCGTTCATTTCGAGAATGATCCCTTCGGCATCGCAGACGGTGATTGCGGCGGGAAATTCTTTGATCCAGAGGTGGTCGGTCATGAGGTCTCCAGAAGTGGGGAACGTTCAACTTCGAACTTTAGCGGACATCCACCGCCGCATTCGGGGAGCAGGGAGCAGGTTTCACACTTGAATGGCAGGTTTTGTCGTTCGCGCAATTGGACAGATAATTGGTGATTCCAAATTGAGTCCCATGAATTTTCGAGAACGTTGCCCAGCGATTGATAATACGATTGACAGGGCAGTACATCTCCATTGGGTTCGACGCACATGCTGTACAACGCGGCGGTGCAGCCTTTAACGCCGAGGTTGTTTGCCGTGGGATCAAATTCACAATATTGCGTCGGCGTGTACCAGATCAACTTTTGTCCGCGTTCGGCGGTCTTTTGAGTGGCAATGTCGAGGATGGGCTGCAATTCGCTTTCGTGCAGTCCCGTGCCAACGGTCAGCCCTTGACCCGAATAGATCAGGGCGTTCAGACCAATGGTGGGAACTCCGTTATTGGCGAGAAAATCCAGCGTGGCAGGAATGGTGTGGACGTTGGTTCTCAGCATGGTGGTGTTGGTCATCACATACAGTTTTGTAGAGAGGACGTTGTTTAAGCCTGTGATGGTCTGTCTGAATGCGCCGTTGGATCGCATCATCTCGTCGTGGATTTCAGGCACGCAAGATTCGACGGTGATCTGCACATGGTCAAGCCCTGCTTTGACAAGTTGCTGGACGTAGTTCATATCTGCCAGGCGGCGTGCATTTGTGTTCAGCCCTGTGATCTGTCCATTGGATTCGGCATGGGCGATCAACTCTGGCAGATCGTTTCGCAGGGTGGCTTCGCCGCCGGTGAAGACGATGTGCGGCACGCCCAACTCCCATAACTGATCAATGATCTTGAACCATTGTTCGGTGGTCAGTTCGGGATAGTTCCGCTCGCGGGCGTTGTAGCAGTGGGCGCAGTCATTGTTGCAGCGGTAGGTGATTGCTAAATCCATGCGGTAGGGCGCGGATGGTCGCGCGCTGAACGGCATGGTGGTTTCCAGTCCGAGTTCGTGAATGGGACAGGCGCCGCTGATTAAGGATGAAAGATGAGGGATGAAGGATGAATAATCCTCGTAAGCCTGCGCCTTGCTGACGTTGTATTTTTGTTGAATGGTTTTGATCGCCTGCGGCTCATCCACTTTTTCGAGGATGAGATACGCCATCAACGCGGCGGTTGGGTTGAGGTGCATGACACTGCTGGCGTTGATAATCAACGTGCCTGTGCCGTCTGGGTCAATCCGCAGGTGGATGCGCGACTTTTCGAATTCATCCTCGCGCAGGTAGTGGTAAATTCGCGTTTCGGAGTCGAAAGTCTCCCGACTTTCGACAGGTTTACGCAAAGTCAGGAGACTTTGCAATCCACTCTTTATATTTCTAAAATTCAGGGACATCGCTTACCTCATCCATATAAGTAAAAGAAAAATCCATTTGCCAACTCAGCAGAAAATCCTTGTAATTGCTAAACGGGTACTCTTCAGGTTTTTCAGCCAATCCATGTTTAACGGAATTCCAAAACACATAACGCAGGCGATTGTAATAATCGCGTTCTGAACGAATACACGTGTCCCAATAATTCCACCAGACTTTTCGCCCATTTCGTTGATCCTCTTCATTCCAACAGCGCGCTGTGTATTTGTGATAACTGGCTGTAAACTGCGAGAGCGTTTCCGCTTTTTCTGGTGATTGAATAATCGCGTGATAATGATTATCCAAAACAACCCAGGCGATGACTTGCCAACTGTAAATTTCTGCCGACTTCAAAAACGATTCAACCCATTGCAGTTTTCGTTTACGCGATTGGATTAAGCGCTCGTTTTTATAGATCGATGCGGTCAGCATGTAAATCGTATTCGGCAAAAACAAATGCGGCGGGTTGTGCGGCGCTTTCTTGAAAATGTCGCGGTTCATCTTTTCTCGTGCTTCGACGTCAAACGTCTACTGACTTTTGACAGTCCAACGTCGGGAGACGTTGGACTCCGCCGTTTACCTTCCGCCTCCTGCACAGGCACAGGCACAACCCGCACAGGCACAGGCGCAGGCACAACCGCCGCCTGATCGGCTGCCGCCGCTTCCGCCACTGGGTTTGGGAGGTGGGTTGGTGGTGCCGGTGATTTTCTCGGTGAAGGTGTTGATGTTGCCAATGGTTTTCTGTGAGAAGGTTTGGACACCTGTCACCATGGATGCGGCGAAGTCTGCGCCAGGCAGGGCTGTGCGCCCCGAGGATTGACTCGGCATGGAGGTTGGAACTCCGCTGCCAGCGCGGATGGTCGGCGCGGAATAGGTCGGGTCGTAGCGTCCCCACCACATCGGCACATACATCGGTCCGCTAAATACGCGCTTTGTGCGGTCATCGTAATCCTTGTCGAGCATGGTCCATTCGAGAGCTTCGTCGTATTTCTGGCTTTTCACTTCGGGTGTGTCAGCGGCTTCGATTTGCTGCCAGGCTTTCTCCATGATGGCTTTGTAGTAATCCATCGTTTCCTTGCGGCTAAACCCTTTTATTTTTTCGGAAACCGATTTGACGAATTTGATCATCATATCCTGCAAGGCGCGTTTTCGTTTGGGACTCTCTGTCTCTTTGAATGCGGTGAGGAAGTCCTTCTCGTATTCGTGGAGTCCCTCAGGCAGTTCGGGGGCAACCTCCAGTTTGAGCGGATCGCGGGTGATAACTTTGGCGGCATTCTTTTTGATCACGCCGAACAGGATCATGGTCAACACTTTGTCCAGCGGCTGTTCCATGAGGATGGCAGATTCAACGGCGGTCAATCCGCGTTTGATGCCGTGACCTTCAATGGAAACCTTGGGCGGCATATATTGCATTTTGCGCTTTTTGGATTGCATCGCTGTGAGTGCGGGCATCCCGATAAACATGAAAACAAAAAAACCGCCACAGCACAGTGAGAAGAGTGTTTCATCGCTGATCCAGGGTTCGGCTGGTTTGACCGTGATGCTATCGGCGGGTACGTAACTGCGCGGAAAGGAAGAACCGAATAAATAATAATCTGATGCTTTTGCATTGCTGGAGCGCCAGGTGTAGGTGACGCGGTCGTTCGAGTCGTAGGCTGCGGTTGGCTCAGACGGGAACCCTGAAGGCGCTTCGTGCCAGCGCGGTTCTTCGGGTTTCATGTTAGGCGGCAGGTGAAAGGTCATGGTGAAGTCGGTGTCGCCGGTCACGTATTCTGAGCCGAAGTAAGACGGCGCAAAGACGGCGCTGGTGTAGGCTTCATCGTTGTCATCGGGATACAGCACGCCCGTGATTTTCCCGACATAAACATGCACGGTGCCTTTTCCGCTGGCAGGGATGGATTTGTTTCCCAGGACGATGGCGAAGCCTGAACCGTTCCCTTGAAAATCGCTGGTCGAGACCGCAACATCCGTTCCGTTCACATCGGCTTTGACCGTGCTGATGTCGAAGTTGTAGTTGGGCATGCCCACATCCACAAATTCAATGGCGCTTGAGCCTGTCTGGTTGGTGAAAAACCAGGTGTAATCCAAACTCTGTGAACCGTCTGCGTTCCAGTAGACATGCACTATTTCTTTGTCCACTTGAAAATAATAAGCAAGTTCTCGTGCAGACGCGCTTGTCACAACCCCCACCGTCAATAAAATTACCAACGCAATCAAAAATATTTTTTTCATGCAGCCTCCAACGTTGAACGTTTTAACGTTCCTACCACTTCGGTTCTTCGGTCATTTGATAAATGGTGTGACAATATGGACAGTTGACCATCGGCGCGCCGTTGGCGAGGGTGATGTCTTTTGCGCTCAACGTGCCGCCGCATGATTTACATTTGATTTCTTCGATTTTGG
>JAIFKY010000133.1 GCA_020049345.1 Anaerolinea sp. | reverse complement strand
GGATCAAGCCCTTCGATGTTGTGGTTGCAAATTGAATTTGGAATATTGACATGATCCTGTTGAATGGCTTGCAAACTCTTGATCGTGTGTTGATCGTTTTGGCGCAACAAACGCGAAGCGCGGAAATAACGCACGCGCGAAGAGATCAATTCCTCGGGAACTTTTTCAATCTGTTTCATCTGCGAGTCAAGATAGTGATTGGTATGAACCATGTATCCATCGTGCGCGTACAGAATTTCAAACTTGCGCGCCGAGGCTTCAATGGAATAAATTTCGCCGCTTTCGTGAATCAGCAGATGGTTATATCCTGCGGCGCGTTGTTGCACGAGCGTGCGCCCAATTGCGCCAGAAATACGGCGCGAAGAAAGCACCGCGCGCGCCACGACCAAACGCGGAATGCCCACCCGGGAGTCGCTTGGGTATACCGAGTCTATGAGTTGGGCAATGCCATAGGCGTTGAATCCCACATTGGGCAGTAACCCGCCGTAGGTCATGGCAAGAAACGGAGGCTCTTTATCAGGTCTGGCGGAGACGACAAATACGTCATTCTCATCTTCGGGGATCCAATCTTCATTATGCGCTGCGAGTACGTGACCATCTGCCGTGCGCTGCTCATTGACCGCCATGCTGGTACAGCGTGTGAGGTGCAAGGCATCTGTTGTGACTGCTTCCATTGCGTTGAGCGTGACAATATCATCAAATTCAACATTTGCGCCTTCGGCGATGCCGCGCATTTCATCCACGTATTGCGGATAACGCTCCTCGGCAAAAGGCAGGTATTTGCGTGATTGGTTTTGCGCGCCCTGCCAGGTCAGTTCAAGGCTGTTGTAGGCGGCGTCAATCAGAATATGCGCATTGGCGATGCTGTGTTGAACCTGCTCGCGGGCGGCTTCGCCGATTTGACGTCCCATCTCGCGGTGTGTGCCTGAGACCTCGATCAGCGGCGGGGGCGTGTTGTGAATGGGCGTATTGGGAATTTCGTGTTTAATCATGTTTTCCTCCATTAATGAAAACCGCCCTGAGAGGAATCCCCAGGGCGGGCGCATTATATCACGCGGTTTTTATCGTTCAATTTTACCGCGCTATTCAATTTTGAAAACCGGTTTTTATGAGGCGGGCGGAACTTCCACCTGTGGAATGTGCGGGGCTGGGGTTGAACCTGGCGCAGAGCGTGTGCCGAACCATGTCATTGCCACACCGCCAATCGCAAACAAGGTGATGATGAAAGAGAGCAGCCAGCCAAAGCAGGGGATCATCCCAATGAAGCCAGTGACCAAGACCAGCAGGAACGTTCCAACCCCTGTTGAAAGGACGGGAGCCCAAATTTGGTGAATGGCTTTTGTAAAACGTTCACCTACCTCCTGCCCAAGCGCAACCATGCCAAACAGCCATGCCAGAGGAACGATCATTGCGACAATAATCGCCACAGGGATCAAGATCAACGTGACAATCATAATCAGCATCGCAAGCGGGGTCACGACAACCGCCAACAGACCAAAACTTCCAGCCAGCACAGGTTGACGTGTAATGGCATCTACAACGCGTTCCAGTTGCGGCTGTAGGAAAAGCGTGAGCAACATGCCAACAGCAGCGACTGCCAGCGCGCGCCAGATCACTCCAGCCACATCCCAAAGCGGATTAACATTTACATTGGGCTTTGGTACGTCAGGCACATTGGGCGCATCAGGCGCGTTGGGAACACCTGGGATAGAAGGGACGACAACCAACGGAGCATTATCCACAATGTCACCGCTTACTTTCGCATCAGGGTCTCTTTCCACTTGTCCACCGATGGTGGCAATATCGCCATTTACCTCGGCGGTTTCGGTCAAAGCCGCCTGCCCGCCCACCACAGCAATGTTGCCGTTTATTGTGCCTGAAATCGTCAGGTTACCGCCGATGATGGCTACATCGCCAGAGATATCTCCATTAATCGTGAGGTTTCCTCCAACCAGAACAACATCTCCATTAATCGTTGCGCCTTCTTCGATTAGCGCATTGCCGCCAATGATGGCCAGACTGCCATCGAGGGTTTCGTCACTGAGCAGGGTGTAATTTTGTCCTATCAACAACACATCATTGCCATCAGGACTTTGCGCGTGCGCGCTGGCGGTTGGCACAAATAAGAGCGCCAATAAAAGGATAAAAGTTGTTATCTTTGTTCTCATGCTGTAACTCCTTGCGGGGTGCGGCTAAACTGCCAAATTGAAACTGTCCACAATAAGCCAAGCCCAGCCAATGCAGAGAGAAGCACCATCCAAATATAAGGTGGAATAAAATCTGTCATCATACGCAGTAAAACAGCCATTACTTCGGTTAAGGCTTGCAGGGAAGTAACAACAAATAGAAAATAACCAATCGCCGCTGTGACCCATTGCACGGGCGCATTGAGGAATGCAAACAAATATGGCGCGGTCAGCCAGCCGATTAGACCCGCTCCGCTGACCAGTAAAACGATCAACCCCCATAATTTACGGCGGCGTTCCGCGATCTTTTGGGCGGCAAGCCGCTGTTGGAAGCGCAAGGTAAAACCAGCCGCCGGCGCAACCACTGGCGCGGAACGTAACGCCAACCCAGTTGCAGAAAGGGCTGTGCAATGCGCGCAAGTTCGCAAATGCAAATCAAGTTCGCGCGTCTCGGCAGGCGTTAGATTTTTATCGAGCAATAGCCATTCTTCAAAAGGCTGGTGATTCATAGGTTCTCCTTTCGGTGTCGGCACGGGTTTCTTCTTCCTGCCATAAGCCTGCCAACTCCTTGCGGGCGCGGTGCAGTCGGCTCTTGACCGCACTGACTGTCAGCCGCAGAGACTCGGCAATTTCCACTTCTGAATAATCGTACCAATATCTCATAATAATTGCGGCTCGGTCGGTATCATCCAGGTCTTTGAGCATGGATTGGATTCGGGTTCGCATCTGCCCTTTGATGGATTCAGCCTCGGGGTTGGGGGAATCGGGGTCTGGAATCTCAAACGAGTTGCCGTCCTCATCCTCCGCATCCATCGAAAACATTGGAAATTTCCGTCGGCGAAGCCTGTCTATGCAATAGTGCGCCGCAATGGAAAGCAGCCATGTGGCAAAAGGACGTTTTTGGTCGTAGCGATGCAGGTGTTGAAATGCGCGCAAAAATGTCTCTTGCGCGGCATCTTCTGCCAGGTCAGGCTCACCCAACATGCGATAGCACAGGTTGAAAACAGGGGTTTGATAGGTTTCGACGAGTTTGGTAAAAGCCTCGTCACTGCCTTGCTGGGCTTGAAGTACCCAGGCTTGTTCTTCGTTCACGCGTGCTCCTTGGTGGACTTTCTACCTATTCTTACGGAGGAAACGGAAAAAAGTTGCGGGTTACGCTTAGAGAATGTTTAATAACTTCACCACGAAGTCACCAAGACGCAAAGCCACAAAGTTTTTCCCTTCGAGTCTTTGAGACTTCGTGCCTTTGTGGTCAAAAAGCGGGCTTACTAAACAGGCTCTTACGGAACACCTGATTCATCGTGTGCGTGTTCCGTTATTTAATGATGATGCCCTTCGCCCTCTGGACCGAGAACCTGTGCCCACCGCCCAAGCAACTCAGACCTTTGGGCGAAAAGAATGGCGATCACGGTTGTGAGAGGCACGGCGGCGATCAGCCCCAGCGAGCCGACCAGCGTCCGCACAACTTCCTCGGCGATAAATGAGAAGTTGATCAAATAGCCATAATCTCCGCGAGCGAGTGAAAATAGCAAAAGCATGGGAAGGGATGCACCCGCATACGCCAATACCAGCGTATTGACCGTCGCCGCCACATGATCCTGCCCAATGTGCATGGCGGAATTGTACAAAGCGCGGAATCCAAAATTGGGGTTGGCATGGTACAACTCGAAAACCGCCGAGGCTTGCGTCGTCACGAGGTCATCCAGCACGCCCAATGCGCCGATGATCATGCCGCCGAGCAAAAGTCCGCGCAGGTTGATCTGCGTTTCCATCACCTGTACGAGATACATCACACTTTCATCGCCTGTGCCGTTCAATTTTGTAAACGCCACAAACACAGCCGAGAGTACGCCTGTGATGATCAAAACCAAAATCATGCTGATTACTGAAGAATGAGTTTTGAGATTCCAGCCATACGTAAGGTAGAGCGTCACGCCCAATAAAATGGCAGAGCCAATAATGCTCACGCGCAAAGGGTCTTCTCCATTGAGAATGTGAGGGATGATGTAATCAATAATCACATACAAACTGAACGCCATGCTTAACAATGCGCCCACGCCCTTCCAACGGCTGATGGCAATGATGGCTGCCGCAAAAATAATGGTCAACCACAAAATGGGCGTGGTGCGGATAAAATCTACAAAATAGGCGTTGATCACATTCTCAGGCGTTTTGCTGATGGAAACCATGATCTTGTCGCCCGCCTTAAGATCGTAGTCATCGGAGCGCACCTGACGCTTGCCGTAATCAATTTGCATGGGAATGCCCGCATATTCGCCCTCCAAAATATTGACACGCGCCACTTGATATTTTTGTGTGTGACCGCCCATATCTACTTCGCCCTCTTCGAGAATCTGAGCCACTTCCGCGCGAACGGTATCTGACCCCATGGTGGAAAAACCTGTGCCAGGCACTTCAACATTGTTGAAATAGGCATAAACAGCAACTGCAACAAACAGAACAAAAGGAAAGAGCCATGATTTATTTTTCATGGCTCAAATTATAACTTGTGGACAGGAGTGCAAAAGTTCTGCTTTTGTAGTTTGGAAGTAGAACTTCCGAACTACAGGGCTACTTCCCCAAACTGCGTGAAATGGATTCCATCTGCGCCAGGATGGCGGGCACTTGTCCGCTGGCGACGTTGACGCGGTACATGTGAGTGAACCCGTCGCCGAGCATAACCTTCACTTCACGCCACGACGCCAACTGCGGTTGAATCTCACCCTGCGGCAAAAGTTTGATGGCTTGCGCCCACTGTGGGTGAGTCTTTTCGTAGTCACCAAGCAGGTCAACAGTCGAGGAGCGGATCGGAAAGAGGTGAGTCGCCTCCACCCAGCGCGCATCCTGTTTATTGTCCAAAAGCCAGCGCGCAAACAACCACGCCGCCAACTGCTTCTCGTTTGTTGATTTCAAGATGACGTAGGATGAACCGTACACCACGAGCGCGTCTTCATTTGCGCCAGGGAAGGAAATCACTTTCCAGGCATCGGTATTTTTTGCGCCTGCAAATGCACGCGCAACTTCCGGCAGGTCATGAAGGCTTGCCGTGATGAACATGGCTTCGCGATTCGCAAAGGCATTAAGTGGATCAACATTTGCCGCCTGCCACGCGCAAGTGGTCTCGGAAAGTTCGCGTAAAAACTTAAAGGCTTCAATATTATTCGGAGTAAGAAAACGGTAATCACTGCCTTCCAAAACGCCACCCTCAAAAGCAAGCAGCCACGCGTACGCGGTCATCGGGTCTGTGTCTGCGTACCAGCCGCCCATAAAATCATTTTGGGGCGTTTCATCTTTCAGCATGGCTTTTTGCGCGCGGCAGGCTTGTTGCTTAAAATCATCGGGGGCGTCGGGCGAGGCAGAAAAGCCCAGTTCGCCTGCCCAGGTTTCATTCCACAACAAAAAGCGCGCTGTGCGCTGTGCGGGAATTGCAATGCGCTTGCCGCCAAAATAATCCTGATTCCAAAACACATTCGGAATATCGCTTGAGTCAATGCCGTACAACGGGTCTTGCGCGTACGGCATCAGGTCGGTGGTCACACCGTTTGCATCCCACTCCAGCGCGTGCTCAGGCAGCGCAATCACCATATCGGGTTTATCTGCGGTTGGCAGAGAGGCGGTTGTGTTTTCATACAGGTTCGCAAAATTAACCTGACTCTCTGCGCTGACTTTGATTCCCCATTCATTTTTTTCGTTGAACTCGTTGACGAATGTATCGAACAGGCTGGATTCGACCCCGTACCACGGATGCCAAACGGCGATCTCCAACCCATTCAACGCTTCGCGCATAACCCCCAGGTTGGTTGCTGGACTGGCAGTTGATTCAGGCTTTGGGGTTTTCGTCGCTGCCTGTGTAGTCTCTGCGGACGCAGATGGCTCGCTGGTAGATGTGGCGTCAGATGCGCCGCAAGCCGACAAAAGGATGGATGCAATAAAGAGCAGAGAAAGTATTTTTTTCATGTGTATAACCTGCAATTATTGAGCAAGTGTCATAAATGGAACGGGCATGAAAACCAAAACGAAGATGATGATCATCGCAACAGCAATCAGCCTTCGGGTGGAGTCAAGCGTGGTGATCTGATCCAACGGCTCGGCATTGACTCGTCCGAGCCAGAATAACAACGCCGCCCACAGCCACCAGCCACTCCAGAAAAATCCCAACACCGCAAGAATCCCCACGATGAACGGAAATGCTTTTTTTGCTTTATCGCCGAACAGCGCGTAGATCACATGCCCGCCATCCAGCGTTCCCACCGGAATGAGGTTGAGCGCCGTAACCAAAATGCCAGCCCAGCCCGCAAACGCAACGGGGTGAATGAACACATCCAAGCCGCCAAAGGGAACGGGGTGTCCAGTGAAAAAATATTGCAGCCAGTATAAAATTCCCTGCGGCTCAACCGGAGCGGGCAGGAGTTGCCCGAAGGTGACATACTTTGCAAACAGATAAAGAAGCGAGTTGCCTTCGAGAAAGCCGTTTGGGTTTGGTTCAATGGCGCCCAGAGTGGAAAGTTTCAGCCCCAAAAATAAAACGGGGATCGCCACGACCAGCCCCGCAATGGGGCCTGCGACTCCGATGTCAAAAAGCACGCGCTTGTTTTTTGGCACGCCGCGCATGATAATTGCCGCGCCCATTGTGCCAAGCGGACTTAATGGAAAGGGAATAAAGTAAGGCAGGGTGGCGGGCGTTTTGTGATGACGGCTCATGAAATAATGTCCCAGTTCATGCGAGAGCAAAATACCAAGCAAACTCAACGCAAAGGGCCAGCCCGTGAAGATGTTCTTTGCCAGCATGAGCAATTGCCCGGCAAGATCATCGGGCATTGTGCCTTCGGGCTGAGCGCCGACCAGCATCACACTAAACACAGTCAGCACGAAAAGGATAATATTTATGGAAATGTTATCCTTCTTTGGCTCTGGCGGTTTCGGCATAAGGTAAATCACCTGCCGCCCGTCTTCGATTTTGAACAGGGGGATGATATTGTATGGGGCAAGGGAATCGGACAAAAGGTCGTAGAGGGATGCGGAATCTTCATCCAATAGTTGACCGCGATAACGCGCAAAAAATCCCTTTTGTAGATCGCCGCTGGTTACGTCTTCGATGCGAAAAACACGAGACACAAACCTTGTAAGTTCTTCAATTTCGGGGGTTGACATTGAAATACCTTCTTGAATGATAATGGACGGTGAGTAATGGATTGTTGTCCATCGTCCACCGTCCAATAAATAGGCGGGAGCGCGGCCCGCAACGCGACCCGCCACTGGTGTTGAAGACCAGGAAGCCCACCGGGACCTAACCACTCCCACGCGCAAGGATAACCGAGAGAGCATGGATTTGCAAGTTATACAAAGTGATGATTTACAATTCTGTTCAGAAGTATAATATTTTTACTATCTGATAGTTCACTTGCGGAGGAAACACGCCAGTCATAAAAACGCCCACAATCAGGGAAGATTTCAAGGCGTTTATGCGCTTCGATATAAAGTTTTACGCGAGCCACGGAGACATCCAAAAGGGACTGAAAAAGACGAGTACGAAACGCTCAGAGAGCGTTTTTTTTAATTTCATATTTGTACGAGAAAAGAGCATTAACCACTGAGAGCACAGAGGCGGCATTCCCACATTTACTTTTGGAACCACGCATTTGGTTTGGATGGAAAAAGAATTGTAAGGTATCTACTCAGTCCAATGTCATTACGAGGGCGATCTCTCTGACGCCGCCCGCCAGAGCAGGTTTGCTCTTGCCCAAAGCAATCCGCTCTTAATGACACGGAGATTGCTTCGCCGCCAAAGAGCAAAATCGGCGGCTCAAAAATAAAGCCATCACCTATTCGTGATGGCTTCGCCGATGGTTTACACAATTTCTTCCTGCATACAATCATTCACAAGCGACTGCGTCCGAACTGGTTGTAGTGTATCCACGCGTCAATGCCATGTCAAGAATTGCGCGGTGACAAAAGTCTTGTCTTACAGGTACAATACACACATGATTGGCAAAAAATCACCCCTTCTCTATTTTTTCATTACCGTAACCGTAATTGCCCTGCTGACATTCCTTGGTCCCGAGGAAAAATCACTGGGATCAAACGTGCGGATCGTCTACCTGCATGGAGCCTGGGTCATGGCCGCAGAAGCCGGATTCATCGCCGCTGCCTTCGCCGGACTTTTAGGGTTGGTTCTGCGACGTGAAATTTTCCACGCCTGGAGCGCCGCCCTCGGACGCACAGGCATTGTTTTCTGGGTTACCTACCTGCCTCTTTCGCTCATTGCCATGCAAGCCAACTGGAACGGGCTGTTCCTTGCCGAGCCGCGTTTCCGCGTTGCCATGATTTTTGCCGTGACGGGCGTTTTACTTCAAGTTGGTTTGTGGCTTTTCAGCATCTCATGGCTGACTTCTTTTGCAAATATTCTTTACATCATCGCGCTGCGCGTGGTCTTTGCAACCGCACAGAACGTGATGCACCCACCCCCATCGCCAATTTTCAACTCGGGGAATTACCTCATCATAGGCTTCTTCGTTGGCTTGAACCTGACGGCATTTCTGGCGGCTTACTTTTTGACGCGCTGGTTTTTGACCATCAAGTTAAATAGTTGAAGTTCGCTTTGAGAATCCGCTTCCAACTCATCACCTTTATGTTCCTCCGCACCATCCTGAATACAGCCCACAGGATGGTGTATCCTTTTCTATCCATCTTTGCACGCGGACTCGGCGTGGATATTTCTGCCATGTCCCTGCTCATGACCGCGCGTTCGCTGATTGGCGCAACCAGCCCGATCTTTGCGCCCATCGCAGATCGGCGCGGACGTAAGTTCGGCATGTTGCTAGGCATCTCGGTTTTTGTTCTGGGCATGGGCGTTGTCGCAATTTATCCATCCTTTTGGACTCTTGCCATCGCGTTGATTCTGTCTGTGCTTGGCAAATATATGTTCGACCCTTCCATGCAAGCCTATTTTGGCGACCGCATCCCCTACGCCCAGCGCGGAACAGCCATGGCAATTGTGGAAGTTGCATGGTCGCTGGCTTTTATTGTCGGCGTGCCTGTCATGGGTTTTCTGATTGCAAAATTTGGCTGGTCTGCGCCCTTCCCTTTGCTGACTGCGCTTGGAATTTTTATGTTCCTGGTGATCTGGCGCATCGTTCCGCACGAAGACCCGCACCACACGCTGACCAACAACTCACGCGAGGGTTACCGCGCGGTTTTCACATCCATTCCCGCGCTGGCTGGAATTTCAATTGTCTTGTGCGCCAGCGCGGGCAATGAACTGGTCAACGTGATCTTCGGCGTCTGGCTCGAAGATTCATTTGGATTACGCATCGCTGCTCTCGCGGGCGCATCGGCTGTGATCGGCATTTCAGAATTGAGCGGAGAGGGCTTGGTTGCCTTCACAACCGACAGACTCGGCAAGCCGCTTGCGCTGACGATTGGTCTGGTGGGCAATGCCCTAGCCTCGATTCTGCTCCCGTTCATTGGTCAAACCCAGGCCGGCGCATTGATCGGTCTTTTCCTGTTTTACATCACCTTTGAATACACCCTCGTCAGCCACATCCCGTTGATGACCGAACTTGTGCCCTCGGCGCGCGCCACCATGCTGGCGCTCAACATCACAGGGCATTCGCTTGGACGCGCTCTAGGCGCATTTCTGGCGGCGATCATCTACAAAGAATTTGGATTCCTGTTTGTTGCTTTGTTCGCGGCAATCTTCAACCTGGCTGGGCTGGCGGCTCTAAAAATAATGCAGCGAAAACAGTAAACTGTTTTTTGAAAAGGAATATTCAAATGAGACCTCCTGAACAAATTGAAACCGAACGACTCCTCCTTCGCAAGCCGCGCATGGATGATGCGCCGGCTGTCTTTAACGGCTGGGCAAAATATCCCGAAGTGACCCGCTTCCTCACCTGGCGCCCGCACGAAAATATCGCGCAAAGCGAAGCGTTGATGAAAAGATCAATGGACGGCTGGAACGGCGACTCGAATTTCCGCTACCTGCTTGAGATCAAAGAAAGCGGCATTCTGGCTGGCATGATCGAACTGCGGCTGGAAAAAGAAATCTCAAAAGTAAGTTTTGGATACACCGGCGCGTATGCCCAATGGGGCAAAGGCTACATGACCGAAGCCACGCGCGCCTGCATTGCGTGGGCGTTTCAACAGCCCGCCATTTACCGCGTGTATGCCACCGTAGATGTAGAAAACATCCCTTCGCAGCGCGTCATGGATAAAGCGAACATGCAGCGCGAGGGACTTTTACGAAAAGACAGCATCCACCCAAACATCAGCCCCGAACCGCGCGACTGTTATATTTACGCCATCGTAAAATAAACCCGCCGAATTGATCAACTTCTTGAGGCTCTCATGTCCCTGTTAAATAAAATCAAATCAAAATGGTGGATCGAGATCATAGCCCTTGCCCTCATCTCTGCGCTGATCTACCTGCTGAACATCAACCAGTTTTCATATTATCGTGATGACTGGTACTACGCCTACGACGGCTATATTGCCGGCCCCTCCATTTTCAAAATTATGTTCAGTTCCGACCGCCCCGCGCGCGGAATTTTCTTTGGCATTTATTATGTATTGTTTGGCGCGCATCCGCTCGCTTATCACATTGGCGCATACCTCTGGCGGCTGCTTGGCGCATACAGCGCCTTGTGGCTCTTTCATTTACTTTGGAGCCGTCAGCGCGTCGCTAATTTTTTAATGGCACTGCTTTTTGTGACGTATCCGGGTTTCTTGTGGTGGACACAGGGCATGGAATATCAGCCCATGATCGCCAGCCTTTGCCTGCACACTTTCTCAATTGCGCTCACACTCGCCGCAATCCAATCAAACCATAAATTGACGCAGGCACTTCTTTGGGCGGGGTCAATCCTCACGGGTCTAACCGCCATTGCGCTGGTTGATTACGCAGTCGGCATGGAAGCCTTCCGCATTCTTTGCATCTTTTTATTAATCGCCAGCCGCCAACCCGACCTATCCTTCATCCGCAAGATCAGCCAAACCTTTCGCGCCGCGCTAATCCCGCTGATCATTCCCCTGCTTTTCATCGTCTGGAAAATCTTCATTTTCAAAGGCGATAGAAAAGCGACCGACATCAGTTTTCAACTCGGCGATCTGATCCATGCTCCGCTTGAAACAAGCGTCTTGTGGGGCGGGCGTCTCTTCACAAGCGCGCTGAACGTATCTTTCATGGCGTGGTGGACTCCGCTACAGCAGCACAATTATTTCTTGACACAGAATCATTTAATAACCGCGCTGATCATTGCGACAATTTCCATTGCCCTGACTGTGATCGCCGCCCGCCTCATCACCGACCCGCCGCCTGATGCGTCAACCCAAACCGTATCCCACCCCGATCATTTTCCGTTCAACGCCATCTGGCTTGGATTGGCTGGCATAGTCTTTGGGCTGCTGCCGGTGATCATGGCGAATCGCTTTGTCATTTTCAAGGCGTACTCACATTACGCCCTGCCCGCATCACTCGCCGCCGTCGTTCTGGTCGTCGGGCTGATCAATTTTCTGGCGTCCAAAAAACTACAACTAATTCTTGTGGCATTGCTGATCGGCGTCGCCGCCCTCACACACCGCGCGTTGGCAGTCAAAGCAAGCGATGAACAAGCCGCAGTCCGCAATTTCTGGTGGCAGGTCTACTGGCGTATTCCAAAAATTCAAGAAGGCACAACCATCGCCGCCATTTATCCAAACATTGATTATGAAGACGACACAGACATTGTCTGGGGACCCGCGAACTTTTTATATTATCCGCAGCCAGAACCCGGGGTGGCGTTGGTCAAATATAAAATTGGCGCCACACGGCTCGATGAAGAAGGCGTTCAAAACATCCTCGGCGAAAACGAAAAGATCAGCAAGCCATACCGCAGCCACACCATGTTCCTCAATTACCGCAAGGTATTGGTGATGAGTCAATCTTCAGCCATATCGTGTGTGCATGTCATTGATAACCGCTGGATCGAACGTTCGCAATACGATACAGATGAAACAGCCCAATTACTTCCGCACTCAAAAATAGAATTTGCGCTCACTGAAAACGAAGCAGACTCAACCCCGCTGGATTTTGCCTTCGGCGCCGAACCTGCT
>JAIFKY010000059.1 GCA_020049345.1 Anaerolinea sp. | reverse complement strand
TATCCCGCCCTCGCCGCCGCCATGACCGTCTTCATGCTTTCTTTCATTGGCTTCCCGCCCACGCTGGGAATGGTCGGCAAGTTCTATCTATTCAGTTCTGCAATCGAAGGTGGATTTACAGGTCTTGCCATCATCGGCGTGCTGACCTCCCTCGTTTCGGCATATTATTATCTGCGTGTCGTGGTCAACATGTACATGCGCGAAGGCGATCCCACCATTGAGCGCGAACCCTGGCTTAATCTCACAAGCGCCATTACCGCAATCGCAATTGTCGCGCTGAGTTTTGTCCCGCAAGGATTGTTTCTGCTGGCAAGCACCGCCGTGTTGAAATAGGCTTCAGTCAAAACAAAGACCCCCAAGTTTTCAAAAACTTGGGGGTCTTTGTTTAATCTATTTTTTCAACTCAAATAAATAGGGGAACCCCAGTCTATCTGATATTTTTTGCATCAAGATGGGAATTGCTAGTGCAAATGTCACCCCAACTACCATGTGGATGATCCAATTTTGGATGTTGAACACAAGTAAAAGTACCATGCGGATGCCCACTCCCGCAAGCATGTGAACAAGGTAAATTTGCAGAGAATACGCGCCAAGCGTCTGTAAAAATTGCGCTATATTTCGTTTGGACAGGTATTGCGCCAGCGCAGTGCAGGCGATGATGCCAAGGATTGATAAATACATATAATAAAAAGGATGTGATCTGCCTGCCAGACGCATGGGTTCAACCAAATTCTCAAAAATAAAATACCCGGAACCGATCAGCGCGGCAAGCAGCAGGATAACAACCCAAATGGGAATATCCAATTTTTCCGCCTCCACAAAGCGCTTTCTAAATATGATTCCACTTGTAAAAAAAATCAGGTGAATGGAATAACTGCCAAGCGCCATCATATTAATGGGAATTGGATAAAAGTATAAAATGATTGCCGTAATCAGCATCAATGGCGTGGCATATTTTCCAAGTTTATTGAATATCGCGTACGTGACATACATAAGCAGCAGCGCATAGAGAAACCAAAACTGTCCCCATGGACGATATATGACCGCCAGCAGATCAGAGATGGTTGCGCCCTTTTGAGTATGATCTGAAAATATTACCTCGACGCTAACCTGTAATATTGACCAGATCATATAAGGGTAGGCAATGCGCGAGAACTTATCCAGCAGGTAAACTTTTGCGCCGCGTTTGCGAAAACTATTTTCCACAAATAGACCGGAGAGAAAGAAGAAAAACGGCATGTGAAAGCCGTATATGATGCTGTCAGAAAGCGCGAAGAAATGTTCTGGAACTTTGATGCCCCCATGGTAGGCGCTGCTTAGCAGGTGACCATAAATCATCAGGATGATCCCGATTCCTTTTCCGTAATCAACCCAGTTTGCGCGAGTGTTCATAAGTATTCCCTGTTGTAAGATTTTTGCAATAAAATATTATTTGTAAGGAGAAAAAACATTCCCAAAATTGCCATCAAATGCTCCAATTGCTCGAAATAAACTTTCGGGACGCTCTGCAAAGGCGACTTACCGCAATTCTTGTCCACGCTTATGCAAAAGCATTCGTTTCTTGGCGCTTTTCGTTTTTGTTGACAGCCTATCTCTTTGCGGTATAATACCGTCCGCAAAGAACGATGGCCCCGTAGCTCAATGGCAGAGCAGTTGCCTCTTAAGCAATTTGTTGAGGGTTCGAGCCCCCCCGGGGTCACCATGAAAAGGTCTGATACCAAGTATCAGACCTTTTTGTTTTACATACCAAATGAACTCAATACCTGCCTGATCAACGGGGCTAAACTTAATACCCACACAATTAACGGGGCTATTATCAGCGCGGGCAGAAAATTTCCCACGCGTATCTTTTTGAGTTCCAGCAAATTGCTGACAGCAACCCCCATCAGAATCACACCGCCTGTGGCTGTCATTTCAGCCATCATTGGGTCAGTCACAATTGCGTTGAGTTGATTCGCCAACAGGCTCACCCCACCCTGATAGATGAGGATGATAAACGAGGAAAACAGCACACCCACCCCCAGTGTGGATGCAAACGCAATCGCCGCAAATCCATCCAACGTGGATTTCACCGCCAGCAATTTGTAATCACCCGTCAAGCCGTCTTGAATGGAACCGAGGATCGCAATGGGTCCAACGCAAAAAAGCAGGGAAGAAACCATAAATCCGCGCACAAATTTGGAACTGGAGCCTGTTTCTGAATCCCGCGAGAAGCGTTTTTCGAGCGCCTGACCGAGGGCTTGCAAGCCATCTTCGATCCCGATCCACTCGCCAAGCAGCGCCCCGATGATTAATGCACCGAGCACGATTAATGAATTCTCGCTTTTGAAAAACATTTGTAAACCCAAAGCGGCGGTGAAAAGTCCCATGCCTGCAATAACCGTGTTCTTAAATCTTTCAGGAATGCGCGAACCGAAAAGTAACCCAATTGTCCCGCCGATCAAAATGGCGGCCACGTTAATCAATGTGCCTGTCATGTTTTTTTACCTTTTTATAATGAGTTAAGAGAAAGTCTTGTTGCATCTGCAATACTTCAAACGATAAATGAATCACGCTCAAATAATACGCCTACGGTTTTGCAAGCGTCGTCTTCTTTCCCGCGTTTTGATTCTCAAGCAGTTCAAGCACAAAACACAAAGAGGATAGCCGGTTCAGGTACCGTTGCAGGTCGCGGTTGATCACTTCCTCATCGTCGAAGAGGCTCACCACGCAGCGCTCTGCCCTGCGGACAATGGCACGCGCCAGCGAAAGCGCTGCCCCGCCGAGCGTATCGCCGGGCAAAATAAATTCCTTTGGCATCTCAACAATTAAACTCAACTCATCAGTTTGTTGTTCAAGCCAGCCTACGCGCGCTTCGTCAATGAAATGAAATCGCTGCGCGTTTTCTGGCGTGGCGGCAACTTCAGCCATCAACTTGTAAAGATCGCGCTGTGTTTGCAGCAGAATTGGCGCGGTTTGCGGGGCGCTGCATTGCGCGCGCGCCAACCCAAGCGCGGCAGAGGCTTCATCCAATGCTCCAATCGCTTCCATGCGGACATGATATTTTGGCACGCGACCCTCACCGAGCAAGCCCGTTGTGCCGTCATCGCCTTTTGCGGTATAAAAAGTCATGGGCAGCATTATAACCATTTTACAAATCCCTCGCTTATAATTTTCAAATGCTTGTACCCATTCATGAAGAAATGACCCGCGAAGCCCTCGGCACAAATTTCAGCCCGCGCGCGCTTGAGGTGATTGTCGCCGCCAACCGCAAACAAGACGCGCTCTCCGGACAGATCGGTCACGACGAATATCACTTCGACAACAACGCCATTGACGCGGGACACCGTTATATTAACGAACAGCGCGGATTTGTAATTGCCTCCCTGCTTTCGCCCGGCATACTCTCAGCCTGGATCGCGTTTGGGAGGCTGATCCACGCCGCGCAGGATTTTTATGCGCATACGAATTACGTCGCCCTGTGGCTTGATCAACATCCCGCCCCGCCGCCCACTCCGCCCGAAATTGATCCTGTTCAAAAGAGTTTGATCCAAAGCCTGAGCCTTCACTCTGGCAAACTTTACCTTCCGATGGACGCGTTGTACTTTGTTCCATTCCTTCGTGAAATTTCACTCGCCCTTCTGCCGCCCGACTCACACGGAAAGATGAATTTAGATTCGCCCAGGCAAGGCGCGCTCTTTGCCTATGCCCGTGTCGCAGCCGTCAAACGCACGCAACATGAGTTTGAAATTTTAGAGAAAATTCTTACACCTGAAATGTTTGCAAAATTTACAGACTTGTAGGTCATGCTTCCAGCATGACAGTCACGTTGCTCGACAGCCCCTACAGTAAAAAAGAAGCGGACGCTTCATCCAATTAATGAAAGGGTATAATCAAATTATGGATATAAAAACTCAACTTACTGAATCAATGAAAGATGCCATGAAGAGTGGCGATAAAGTTCGTAAACTGACCGTGAGCATGGTGCTTGCCGCCATCAAACAGGTTGAAGTGGACAAGCGAGCCGCCGTTGACGATCTGGCGATTGTGGCGCTGATCCAAAAAGAGATCAAGAATCGCCGCGAAGCCATTGAAGAAGCAAAGAAAGCCAGCCGTCCCGACCTGATCGAAGGGAACGAAGCCGAGATAAAAATATTGGAGGTCTTTCTGCCTCAAGCCATGCCCGCCGAAGAACTGCGCGCGCTGGTGCAAGCCGCCATTGCTGAGACGGGCGCATCTGCCCCCAGTGATATGGGCAAGGTCATGAAAATTGTCATGCCTAAAGTGGCGGGACGCGCCCCGAATGACATGATCAGTTCCACAGTTAAAGAGTTGCTCACGAAGTAATTTTTATTCCAAAGGGCAGGCATCCTTGTCTCTCTTTGGAATAAAATTTTTTATATGCCTGTACGCACCCCCGTTTCCACCAGCATTCGAATTTTGCAGATTGGTTTGATCCTTGCGGTCAGTCTTGTATCTTTTGCCGCGTTGACCATGCCCTTGACCTTGCGTCCGGCCACGCAGGCGTTGGATGTTGGGCGTGTTTTGCAATTCACCATGAAGTCTCCGAGTGACATCGAATATGTGAGCGAAGTGCGCACCGAGGAGGCGCGAAAAGCCGCCGAAGGCGCGGTGCAATCCATGTACACTGCGCCAGACCCAGCCATTGCGCGCCAGCAGATTGAACGATTGCGTACTGCCATGCAATACATTACCTCAGTGCGGGTGAATGCTGAGTTGACAACTGACGAGAAAAAGTCGAACCTGGTTACGCTGAGTGATGTTCGCCTGACCCTTGAAACCATTGATTATGTGATTGGTATTTCTGATTCCCGCTGGGAGGTTGTGCAGTCTGAAGCATTGCGGGTCTTGGAGCAGGTTATGCGGCGCGCGATCTATGAAGACAAAGTGGAAATTGCCCAATCAGGCGTTTCTTCTTTTGTGAGCCTGACATTAAACGAACAGCAATCCACGCTTGTTGCAGAATTGGTAACTGCCTTCGTTGTGCCAAATAGTTTTTACAGCGAAGAGTTGACGACTGCGGCGCGTCAGGCTGCGCGTGATATAGTCAAGCCCATTGTGCGAACTTATAAAACAGGTGAAACCATTGCTCCAGCCGGTGAGATTATTACCCCTGCCGACATGGAAGCCTTTCAACAACTCGGCATGATTCGCCCTGGGCAACGCTGGGAGGATATGCTCGGCGCGGTTGCAGTCATTGTTCTGTCAGCGGTTTTGGTTCCCCTTTATTTTTACCGCCGTAAACGCTCGTCTGTGGTTAATAATCCGCGCAGTATTTTGGTGATCGCAATTGTTTTTATTGTCTTTTTACTTGGCGCGCGTTTATTGACCAATCGCACGCTTGCGCCGTATGGCTACCCATTACAAGCCGCAGGGTTGTTGATCACCGCTTTGTTTGGGCTTGAAACAGGGTTTGTCATTGTCATTCCGCTTTGCTTAATTGCCTCCTACGGCTTATCAAACACGTTGGACCTTGCGCCCTATTATTTGCTCTCATCCATTATTGGCTTGCTTGTGCTTGGTCCCGTGCGCCGTTTCTGGGGATTTATACGCGCGGGCATGGCCATTTCGCTTTCAGGGTTGGTTGTGTTGCTGGCGTACCGTCTGCCATTTTTCGCGCCTGATCTGCTTGGTATTGTTCAGTTTGTTGGGGTTGTTCTCTTTGCGGGGTTCTCTGCCGCCAGCATTACCCTGTTGCTTCAATATCTTTTGGCGCAAACGCTTGGGATCACAACCGTATTCCAATTGCTTGATATTTCGCGCCCCGATTATCCGCTTTTGCAATTTTTTCTTCGCAACGCGCCCGGCACATACCAGCATAGTTTGCAGGTAGCCAACCTTGCAGAGCAAGCCGCAGAAAAGATCGGCGCTGATCCATTGCTGACCCGCGTTGGCGCGCAATTTCACGATATTGGCAAAGCGCTTAACCCAACCTTTTTTATCGAGAATCAAGTGCCGGGTAACGTAAACACACATAATGATATTGCGCCCGAAGAATCCGCCGCAACCATCATCCGCCATGTTACAGACGGAATTCAACTGGCAAAGAAATACGGACTGCCAGAACGCCTGCATGATTTTATTCTTGAACATCACGGTACGCTGATCACGCGCTATCAATATGCGCAAGCCATGAACGATGCAGGCGGCGATGCAACCAAGGTGGATATTGAAAAATTCCGTTACCCGGGCCCGCGTCCCAACTCACGCGAAACCGCCCTGTTGATGCTGGCAGACGCCACCGAAGCCCGCGCCCGCGCTGAACGTCCCGTTGATGATGATGGCTTGCGCGCGCTTGTCCGCAGCGTGATCGAAACTGTGCAAAGGTACAGCCAATTGGATGATACCCTGCTCACGCTCCGAGACTTGCACCTGATTACCGAATCATTTGTCACTACCTTGCGCGGCACGTATCACCCGCGTATTCAATATCCCAACGCAAAAGTCCCCGACCAGGATACGACCTTACTTCACACGAGAAAAGAAAATGATCTACATTGACTTAAAACAGAATTTTTCAGACGCCGCCCTGCTTGAACATGCCGCCCGCCTGACGCTGGATATTTCGACCCCGGTTGGCTCTGGCTTTGAGTTTGCTCTCTCCAGCGCAGACATGACCATCGTTCTGACAGATGACGTGCAACTGCACGAACTCAACCGCGAATACCTCGGCGTGGATGCTCCCACGGACGTACTCTCCTTCCCGTCTGACGAAGAAGACCCTGAAACGGGCGTTGTTTATCTTGGCGATATTCTTATCTCAATTCCCCGCGCCGCCCAGCAGGCTCAAGCTGCAGGTCATTCGGTCGAAGCGGAAGTGCAATTACTGGTCGTGCATGGCACATTGCATTTGCTGGGTCACGACCATGCCGAGGCGGCGGAAAAAACCCGCATGTGGCAAGCCCAGTCTGAGGTGATGTCAAGCCTCGGTCTGTCTCACATCAAGGTCCAGGACACGTAGTGTCATGAAGTCTTTTTTTTTATCGCGGGCTGCGTCATTCGGTTATGCGTTTCACGGCTGGCGTTATGTTTTACGCACGCAGGCAAACGCATGGATTCACAGCATCATTGCCGCGGTTGTCTTTGTTTTGGGGCTTTGGCTTCGCCTGCCTGCGCGTGATTGGGCAACTCTCATTTTGACCACTGCCGTGGTATTTGTCGCCGAGTTTTTGAACACAGCCATTGAAACCGTCGTTGATCTCGCCAGCCCGGGAATTCATCCGCTCGCAAAGATTGGCAAAGATGTGGGCGCGGCGGCGGTGCTGGTTGCCGCATTAGCGGCCGTCTTGATCGGGCTGTTGATCCTCGGACCGCCGCTCTGGGCAAAACTGACCGCGTTGTTTTATGCAAATAAAAATTGATAAACTCATCCGCAGTAAACGGCGAACCATTGCCCTCATCATTGAGCGCGATGGTTCGTTTATTGTCCGCGCCCCCATGCGCGCATCAACTGCCGCAATCGAAACCTTCATCCAGCAAAAAGCAGATTGGATCATAAGC